>JBKECH010000123.1:0-6320 GCA_047974415.1 Bacteroidales bacterium
CGCTCTTAGTTATGCAATCGGAAGCAAGTCGAAGCAATGATGCGGGTTTGCGGTTACTTTCATTTGCACTGCGTTACCTGTCCCGAAAAGGTAACTCGCCAGCTAACGCTTTGGTAACAGAAATACTGCTTTCCTGTGCTTTCTTGTTCCTAAGTCCAACGGTGCAGTTTAGTGCAAATTGACTTTATTTCAGTTCGTTAACTGTTTTAAGGCTTGGCTTTGCAATGGTCTTCTGGTGAGGATTTATTTATCGTTGAAGACACTCGTTTGCGACAACAGTCTGTCTATCACAGGGTGTACCTATCGAAACTGTATCAAAAATGCTTGGTCATAGCAATATCACAACAACCCAAATATATGCTAGAATAACCAACAGCAACTTCACTCCGAAAAAGGCGAAAGCTATACTATACAAATTGGAACAAGCAACCATTGAGTTGATAAAAGTCAGCAATAAAATAGCCAATTTATCCATTGAGCTGAAAGATTATGATGGGGCGGATAAAAAATAGGTGGTCGTTGATGAGAATTCGGATAGGTGTCCGAAAATCAATAAAAAAAAGCCCGAAGCTCACCCAATCATTATTGGGGCTTCGGGCAAACTTTCAGAGACTATAAGGTTAAATGTTACCCTTTAATAATTTCCTTCTCGGGATAGTGTTTGTTATATTTCGGGCTATTGTAGCTCCCGAAGAATATCGGCACATGCTCTGCAGGAGTGGTATCATAGTCATTGATTATCGTTGTCCCTAAACAAATCAATTCCTTCAGATTCGGGAGCTGTTTGACAAATTTTATTGAGGCTAAGTTTTTGCAGTTCTTCATTTCCAAGAGTTCTAGATTTTTTAGTTCTCCAATTGGACTGAAATCTTGCAGTTTCCAACAAATATCAAATTCTAATGATTTTAGTTTTTGAAGGTTTTTAATATCGGAAATATCCGTAAGACTTCGCACACCTCCCAATGATAGATATTCTAAATTTGTTAGAGTTTCGATACCTTTGAGTGATTTAATTTTTGCAGTCTTAAAACTTAAACTTTTTAGATTTGTCAAACTGCTTAATTTTGTTAGGTCTTTCTCGTTGAAATCAGTTACAGTAAGGTATTCTAAACTATTATTCAAAGCACCAATATTATATATTTTATTTTTTGAATATACATAAATATGTAGTTGCTCTAATTTATGCAATTGGTTACAATCAAGAACAAAATCTACATCTTTGAATAAAGAAATAACTAAGCCTCTAAGATTTGGAAGATTATATACAAATGAATTATCTTGGTATCCACCAAATTTATTACCTATATCTAGATAATTTAGATCACGAAACTTTTCTATGAACTTTTCTATGAATTGCTCAGGTAACTCTCCATATAGCCTAACAACATATTTGTTTTTCAAGAAATCCGGATTGATATTATCTAAGTCTGAATTTGACTCTATCATTAGATAAGGGTCATGTTTGAATCCTGATAAATACATAAACTAAAAATTTAATGGTGCAAATTTTATTGGGAGGTTATATTTTTGTGCAATTTTTTCTGCTTGCTCTTCAAACAACTTTCTTCCTGCATCAGTATTTAAATCAAATTGCCCTCCAACTGGATTAACCTTATTCAACAATTTAGCAAAAGGGCTTTTGTCAGGATTTATTTGTCCTTTATACTTTCTTAAAATCACAAACTGCTCATACATTTCTCGTTCAAACTTTGTTGAGCTGGGCATTTTATGAATAACACTCCCGTTTTGTAGGGTTTGTGTTTTTAAATCACCTTTAGTAAAGTGTTGTTTAAGTCTACGGAAATAATTATCAGATTGTCCAACATATGCTTTTACATCTTCTCCATTTTTTACGATAAGGTCATAAACTCCCTTGGTTGTGTTCTGTGAATTTTCTATATAGTTTCCAGCCTCTTTCGCAGCCTTTACAGTTTTCTCCAATGCTCTTCTTGCTTTGCTAGCTTGCTTTGCGACAGTAGCAGCAGTTCCTACAACTGGAATCATTGTGGCAAAACTTAGTGCTGCATCTGCATAATTACCTCGTGCCAATGAAATAACCCCATTCACACAATCAGCTATTTCTCCAAGAGCAGGAATCACACCCACAACATCTAAGGCTGTTTGTGTGGCATCTGCCCAGTTTTCCCACTTTGTAGGTTTTCCTTCTTTCTCGCCATCATATTCGTTAATGGTTTCCCATTTCAAAGGACTGTAACCCTCAGGTCTTTTAATTACGCCCGTCTCATAGTTATATATACTAGTTATCGGGCAGCTGATTTCTGAAAGGTCTACATCGGGAAAGGCTTCTTGTGCTTCACAAATCGCACCCTTAAATGTTGCACATGAGTTTTTATAGTACCAAACTTCCTCGCCTCGTGAACTTATTTCTTGTTTGAATTGACTAACGGCTATCAATCCATCGTCTGTTACTTTAGCCGTAGTTGAACGTTTTATCTGTACAATGGTCTCTCCTACATTTATAAACTCATGTCTTACCTGAGCTAATGATTTTTTGTCATCAGCAATCCAAATATTATTAGACCCTCCGTTACCTTCCGAAAACTCACGATCGGTATCAACAATCGGAATTGATGACGATTTTTGAGTTATGCCCTCATGTGTTATGTGGAATATTTTCTTATCCATAGTTAGTCGAGTTTGTCATAATCTTCCGGAATAACCTGTACCGCTATTCTATCTTGATTGGATTGTATTTTATAATCCTTTATTTGATTGTTTTTTATTCGCTTACCATCATACAAAAAGTCGATAGTTCCCTCACTTTGCTTTATGCTGATTACTTCTCCAATCATACCCTCAGTTTCTAACACCAAAAAGGCATCGTCTCCATAGGTAAGCTCCACATCACAATTTCCATCCTTATCGGTATAATAAAAGTCGATAATTCTAGCATCCTCATGTATTGGTAGCGGTGCACTTTCTGTATTAACTTTCTGTGGTTTATTCCTCTGTCCACAATCCGTGATTTTTATCGGCACTCCACCATATGCACAGATAATAGTGCTTTTCAGCAATAGGGGAGCATTGTCTTGATACAACCCCTTCCCTATATCTTGCCATTCTGTAAGTTGCATAGCGACTTTACATGGGGTGGATTGCCAAGGGCTTTTCTTGCAATTGCCCATAAAAACAAGGCTGTTGCTATCTTTCTCAGCTACTGTTGCTGTTCGCTTGTCTTGTGTTTTGGGAGTGTCTAACAGAACCTTTAGTGTACCCTCCGGATTGGTGCAGAGCTGACATTCTAATTTTGCTCCATCTATCACAAATTTCACATCATCAGAAGCCTGTGTATTTTGTTGCTCTTCCTTTCGTTCTTCCTCCATTTCTCGCTCTCCCTTTTTAGCAATCTCATCCAACTCATCCTCTAGCCATTCTTCCTTAGAGGGCAATCCTATTGCTTTTAAAAACTTACTCATGCTATGCGTATTATATCGTATCTTACATCATTTCTAATAATATACCCTTCCTTCAGGGCTTTAGTATCATATAGAAAAGAACCCTTTTCTTGTAGTGGGCTTTCTGGTTCTATATTTAGCAAAGCGCTTTCATCATCTTGTTTTGTGATTTCTATATTCTGCTCTGGTTGCTCATCATCATATATCCAACAGTTGTTAAACAATAGTCCGTAGAGTTTTGGATGTTGCATCGACTTTGCAAATTTCTGTTCATCCGACATTGTTTTGTCAATATCCCTAAAGAGACTCTCAAATGCTTCTCCTGCACAATCCTTGCTCAAATCATTCTTTGTTTTTGACCAATGCTCTTTTATCTGCTTAGTGTTTGTAACTCTCATAATTTCTCCGTTTGTTGTCACCTCAAGCATAATATAGCTAAATGCCATATTCATCTTTCGCAGCACCGTTGATGATGAACTATTCTGACAGTTTGAACGAATGAGCTTTATCTGAAAATAACGCATCCCCTCACCTTCAAAAACACACTTCATCTTTACAGTCCGGGTGTTGCGGATAAGCTCAGTTTTTGCTCCCGAAATACTTTCTATGTGATATGTCAGTTCTTCGTTTAGCTTGGGATTATAGATTTGTTGCTTCATTATTTTGATTTAATATTCAGTCCGTTTTCTATTGTTAGTTGGGTCCACACCCATGCCTTTTCTGTTTGCAGACCAATGCAGATATTTTCCTCTTAGGTTTTTTAAAAGCTCTTGCTCACCTATGCATGCCTCTTTTTCTTCAGGTGGCGATGAATCATATTCCCATTTATCTTCACTATAAAATTTATTTTGCAGCCTTTTGTTCATAATGCGCTCATTTTTCTCTATTGCTCGTTCTTTTCTCTCTTTCTCCAAGGCATCATTATACTCTTTGCGTCTTTCTTCATTTTCTTTGCTTTCAGCTTCGGCTTCCTCTCGCAATCGCTCTATCCTAATGCTTCTCTCCTGTTGTTTTTGTTGTCTTAGCTTTTCATTCTTAACTTTCTGTTCCGTTGATATACATGCATTTGTTTGACTTTGCACCCTGTCTTGAAACCAATCATTCCATTGATTGAATTTCATTTCTGCTTGATATTTTTTACTTGCAGTGTCTTTTGTGTTTAACTTAACGTTGCTTTCTTTTTCATGATGCATAACATAGCCCTCTAAACGTTTTTTTGCTAGTTCTAATATCGGATCATCAGGAAGTTTATATTTAGTTTTAACGTCTAATTCACTTAATTTATAATCCTTAATATGCTCATCGGCATGTTCAGACATGAAGTGAAGGGGGATGTAGCTATATTCGTTGCTGATATACTCACGGTTAGATAATAATTTGGATTTGTCGTCATTAAAATATATTTCATCCTCCTTAAACCACCCTTCTTCTATCAGTCGAGTGCGCAAGATTTTCATTCTTTCATAACTGAAATATTCGTTGTTTTCAATCTCAACTTCTTCTCCTTCCGACCGATAACTTCCACCAATATCTGAGTGAACACCGGGCATGCTCCTTTCAATTAGGGTTTTAATCATCGGTGATTTAAGTCTTGTTAAAGCAAAATACTCTCTATGTTCATCTTGTGCTGTTAGGTGTACAGCTTTTTGAATGCTACCCAAATTATTAAGTTGCAACTCTTCAACATCATTAGAAAATCTCTTAATAATCTCGGAATTCCTGATCTTCAAGCCTTCATGGTATGATGATACCGTATCATATAAACCAAGAAATCTGACGTTAACTTTTATGTATTCTTTTGGTAAATCCAATTTAGATAGAGATTCACCCAAGTGCCCCATGTTTTTCTTTTTTTGAATCTCATGCAAGAAATGGCGTGCTGTAGCTGCTCCGCGGCTAAAACCAAATACGTCAAGTTTTATATAAAGCCTATTGGCTTTGGTTATGTCTATTTCTTCTTGCTCTACATAGTCACTAATTTTCTTAGCAAGAAAACCACACGCTTCTTTCATTCTCTCTTTTATTCCATATTTTCCACTCCCAAATCCTTTTCCAAATGGATCATCAGGTACCATTTCTTTAGTTCCCATACCTTCAACATAGATGCATTGGTCTACATTTAAACAAGACCACTGCCTTGCTACATTACTATAAGCATTGTCATAACTTGAATTTTCACCCACATTTTTCTTATATGCTTCTAATTCAGCTATAGCTTCCTCATTGCCACTTCTATTTAAATTTAATTCTGCAGCATAATCATCTATTACTTCCTCTCTACTTATATTCTCTAATTTATTGATTTCCCTAAATATTGAACTGGCATCCTTAGGAATTGTAGGATCTGGGAATGGATTCTTTATATATTTTTTTAGTTTTTCTTGTCGTTTCTTACTTTCTTCTATTCGATTATTGATTTCTTTATTTATCTTTATTATAATATCGGTGTTATACATATTATTTAAGGTGCCATCAAAGAAAATGCCAAAAGCTGTAATTAAGTCTGCACTATTAGCATTTACCGGTGTATCATCTATATTCTCATTATATACAAATGCGCTCATTATGTCTATATTTTTCTAACTTTTATATAATTCTCACTAATCCACACTTCTTTTCCATTTCCGACTAATCGCACGCTAGCATAGCTCTCTAACATATTAAGCCTTATAATCATTTCGGCCTCTCCATCTGGCGAATCTTTAAAAACCTCTTCAAAAGCCGAATAAATCTCCTTTTCTTTGAAATATATTTCACATAACGATTGAGAGCCATCTGCTAACCAAAAAAAACTCACATCATAAGGGACAGCTCTATCTCTAAAATTATCCACAACAAAATCATTATCTACATTCATGCGGTCAGTAAAATACTTTCCAAATAAACTTTCATCCTCTCCATTAA
>JBKECH010000067.1:0-19735 GCA_047974415.1 Bacteroidales bacterium
AGATTAAAGAAGTTTATTTTCAGCTTCGTAAGCATCGTTGCCAAATTCACTCGCAGCGGAAGACAAGAGGTCGTACATCTAGCCACCGACAACGAAGCTTTGATTCGATGGGCAAGCTCGTCTTAAAAATCCGACTTCACGGCGTCTTGGCTTTCCCTCAATAGCCTTAATAAAGTTGGGAAGGGGAGGTCTGCTCAAAAATAAGGGTTTTGCCACTTTAGCAATAATTTTTTCGAAAAATGTTACTAGCGATCCAATTTTCAGTTCGTAAAATAGGGCTTGCGGATTTTGGATATGAATTTAAATATCAAGGCTTACCGTTCTGTTTGGTTGGAGTTTCTGAATAGAGAGTTTACTTGTGTAAATGACCGATTCGCAAAGTGAGCATAACGCAGATGTCCAAATTTTATGGATGGGCTCTACTTAATAATCTAGGGTTTTCTCTTTCGAGTTTATAGTCTGATATCCCACGAGGCTATCGTAGCGTGCGCCAATAGGTTTGTAGTAGACCATAACCATATATTCATTTTCAGTCTTCCAGTGCGAGCCTTCGTAAGAGACTGTATTTATCTTGTCGCTACCTTTTGGAATATAGGCATACATATAGTTGTAGACCCCTTCCTTAAGGTTCAAAACGCAAGAATAAGCCTGCTCCTCATCATTCCACTGTAACTTATTCATTTCTGTACATTGCCAGTTTGTAAGCGCTCCATAGACGAACAAGTCTCCACCATAAATCCTTTCTGGTAAGTGCATTGAAAATTTCGTCAATACATAGTCGGCATATAGGTCATAATCCATTTTAAGTCTATTAGCATTCTCCACCGTATAGCGCCCATTCATGTCACCAATTTCAAAATAGTCGTCGTAGGTTCTCATCTTATCAATATTTAACCACGCCCAATACCTTCCTTCTTTCACGCCTGTAGTTTCTACTTTGTAGCCCACCTTGCGATTGTCCATTCTGATATCGAATATCCTAAACTCATTACAACCCTTAAAAACATAATCTGAATTATAATCATACCTTAAAACATTATTTGAAAACGCTGATGGTTTCAGATCTGTTTGCCTCGTGTCGGGGCGACCATTCTGGCTCACTGCAACACTGAAATCAGAAGTAGGATTTGCCGAAGCAATATGTCTATAATCAATCTGCATAGTCAGGCTCTGACCTTGCTCTGCATTGGCAGATAGACGAGCCTTTTCTGCATTTCCTACAATAGAAACACGCTTATCGACAACATAGAAATGCTTTACAAACAGAATATCCTCAGGGTCATCATTTTGATAGACAATAAAAGCATAATTCCCCGACAATTTTATTTGCACATAGTCATTAGGCACAAATACTTCGTAATGCATATAGTCCGTTAGTGTGCTAATAGACTGTTCGTAGTTGTAAATCGGATTATAATCCGAACCCTCAATATAGTCGGTATATGATATATTCGATGCTTCCCAATTCCTATTGCAATGTACTATCTTGTAATTCAATCCCGACAGCTGTTCTCCAAGCTTGTCAAACTGAAAGACTAGCTGTTCGCTGGAATTCAAGTTAATAACTGGGTTCGTAAGTTCGTACCCGTCTCTAAAACAGCGAATTGATTCAACGCCATTGTTTAGCGTATATGCTCCGTCGAAATAGCTCTGACAATGAGCAGATAAAGCTAATGAGTAGGTAAATAGTAACATTAAGACCAGTTTCATCTGTTTAAATTTGCGCAATAAGCTGTAAGTCATAGGCTTTATGCTTTTGCTGGTTTGTTAATCATCCTCCTGAGTGTAGTTAGGCTTACAGCCTGTAGCCTACTGCATGGCTGTTTTATGTGTTTATATTTTTCACTCTTCAAAATACGGGAAATCTTTTAGAAACTTATAAGTGTTTTTGTTGTAATCCATCTTGCAGATATAATGTTCAATGCCGTTAGACACACATACATATTCAGCCTTAAGTCCGAGATTGTATTTAACAACCTGATCAAAAACTCCTTGCGATATTTTAATATTAGGCGCTTTACATTCAACTAGCAATCTTGGCTTCATTTTTTTGTTGTAACAAAGCACATCAAAGCGAAACTCTTGTTTGTTGATAACGAGTTTCCTTTCGACGGCAATCAGGCTTTTTGGAAAATCTCGATGAGATATAAGAAAAGCTATTAAGTGCTGGCGTACATTCTCTTCCAGAGTCAGCAATACAAATGCTTGTCTGTATGGGTCGAAAACATAAGTCTTCCCATCAACATTTTTGCGCTTGTATTTAATATGAGGTAGATTAATATTATTCATTGTAAAAAACATATTGTATTTTTGCTTCAACAATACAACTACCTGCGAAAATAGGACATTTCCTTGACGCTATAAAATTAGAGATATGAAGACACGCGAAGAAATAGTTGCCAATTGGCTTCCAAGATATACTGGGAGGGAGTTGCAGGATTTTGGCAAACATATATTATTGACAAACTTCCAAAACTATGTGGACATGTTTGCGGAGAAGTTCAACGTAGAGGTTGTTGGCGAGGATAAGAATATGCCTAGCGCTAGTGCCGATGGCATAACAATAATAAATTTTGGGATGGGCAGTCCCAATGCTGCTACAATAATGGATCTACTTAGCGTAATCAATCCGAAAGCAGTGTTATTCTTGGGAAAATGCGGAGCATTACGACCAAAGAATAATCTAGGCGATTTTATATTGCCTCTTGCAGCAATAAGGGGCGAAGGTACATCAAACGACTATTTCCCTCCTGAAATACCAGCCCTTCCTGCCTTCAACCTACAGCGAGCAATTTCATCAACAATAAGAGATTATGAATCTGACTATTGGACGGGCACGGTTTACACAACCAACAAGAGAGTCTGGGAGCACGACGACAATTTTAAGGATTATCTGAAATCTACAAAAGCTCTGGGAGTAGACATGGAAACGGCAACGCTGTTTGTGGTTGGTTTCTACAATCAGATTCCTACAGGAGCACTACTATTAGTGTCCGATCAGCCAATGATTTCCAGTGGTGTAAAAACAGAAAAGAGCGATAATTTTGTAACACAAAATTATGTGCAAAATCATTTGGACATAGGCATCAAATCGCTCATTGAAATCAAAGACAAAAAACGCTCGGTAAGGCATTTAAGATTTTAGAACATGACAGATTACAAGTCTATTATAAAAGACTTAAAGGGCAAGAACTACAAGCCAATTTATCTACTGATGGGCGATGAACCCTATTATATAGATAAGATTACTGATTATATTGTTAACAATGTTCTCAGCAAAGACGAGAAGATTTTTAACCAGACTATTATGTACGGCAAAGACATAAGTGTAAACGATATTGTTAATACTTCCTTGCGATATCCTATGGGAGCTGAATATCAGGTAGTAGTTGTAAAAGAGGCACAGCAAATCCACGCCACACAACTGGAAAAGCTTACAAAGTATGCCGAAAATCCAAACCCGACAAGCATACTAGTAATCAACATGAAGGGCAAGTCTCTGGATAAAAGGAAAAAGCTAGCAAAACTTATTGATAAGAATGGAGCTTTATTCGAAAGTCCTAAAATTCGAGATTACGAGATCTCTAAATGGATAGAAGCGTATGTTAGAGAACAAGGATACAGTTTGACCTCTCAGTCGGCGATGTTACTAGGCGAGTATCTAGGAACAGACCTAACAAAGATAACAAACGAACTTTCTAAGCTTTATCTCAATATTGACAATGGAGCGAATATCACTCCCGAACTTATTCAAGAATACATTGGAATCAGTAAAGACTATAACGTATTTGAACTACAAGATGCACTCAGTGTCAGGGATACTCTCAAGGCTAATAGAATAGTTAGATATTTTGCTGTCAATCAATCGTCCAACCCCATAACGCTCACCATATCAACACTCTTTGGCTTCTATAAAAAAATACTGCAAATCAGTCTACTGCAGGACAAGTCCATAGTAAATACCCGAAAGGAGATAGGTATCAGTAGCGATTTTATCTGTAAAAAGTATATAGAAACAGCAAGAAGATACCATCCCACAAAACTGGTAAGCATAATATCATTGTTGCGAGAATATGACATGAAATCCAAAGGAGTCGGCAATATCTCAACAGATGCAGGAGAGCTTCAGAAGGAATTAATTTACAAGATATTACACTAGTCAGGCGGCGTCGAACTTTATAGTCAGAATCTAACTAAAAATATTGATGAATAGATCTACAATATAGTAGACTGCTACAAGTATTATAACTACACCTGCCACCTTGTTGAACCACCACAGGATGCGTAGAGTAAATCTATGTCTAAAGATATTGATTATGCCCGACAGCGATGCCCACCAAACAATACATCCTAAGATAATGCCTCCAAAGAGAGCGAAATTTATATTATGTTGGTTCAGATTTAGAGTGACCCCGAAACCCGTAAATAAAGCAAGAAAGATAAACACTAATAATGGATTGGACACTGTCAGAAGGAACGAAGATACAAAATCACCAAGATAGCCAGGCTTTTTATTGCGCTGTTGACGTATTTCCTTAACTGGATTTTTGCGATAGATAAAAATACCAAGACATACAAGGACAACAATACCAAGAAGATGTATAAAGATGTCGTATCTCCTAATCATAGAATGTATGTACGAAAATGAATATCCAGCAATGATGGCATAAAATAAATCGCCGAAAGCCACTCCCAGCCCAGATATAAATCCAGATTTAAAGTTCTTATTGACAGTTCGCTGAATAACAAGAATGGCCAATGGACCCACTGGAACCGACGCCATCAAGCCGATAAGCAAACCATCAAGGAAATATTTGGCAATAGATATATCCATCTTATACTAAATTCTTAATCCCAAACCTCTACAAGTTTCTTCCATTCTTCGTTTCGACGAATAAGCTTCACAATGTATGGGCATATTGCCACAAGCTCATAATTTCGCTCAATACAGAAGTTCACAGCATATGTAACTAGAGCCTTAGCCACTCCCATGCCTCCAATTTCTTCAGGCACAAAGGTATGATAAAAATAGCATCTATTGCCTTCTCTTTTGTATTTTACTTCTGCGTGATATCCGTTTATTGTAGTACAAAACACGCTATTTTCGGCATCATGTATAATGTTCATGCTATTTATCAGTAAAATAACGCATAAACTGCAATCGCTCTAGTTGTGACAGATTTTCTTTATGCATACCTAGCTTGCCCTTAAAGTCGAGTATGGAAGAATAGTTCTTAGTGTTCATCCAGTCTTCTATATTTTTGTTAATAACACTAATATAATCAAGGCCTTTTTTGTACAATACAGACGACAACTGTATTGTAGTTGCTCCTGCTAGCAACATCTTAATAGCACTGCTAGATACATGTATTCCTGTCGATGCCGAGATATCGCAATCCAGTTGAGGTGAGCTCAGACCTACCCATCTTAAGGGGATCTGATACTCATCAGGATGACTAAAAATATCGCCCGAAACAGCTTCCTCAGTATTAATGTCAATATCAGGCATATAAAACCTATTAAACATTGTAATTGCAGATACACCGATTTTATCAAGCTCCTTTACAAAGCCGAGTATATTGGCATGATGATAGCTAATTTTTATGATTATTGGTTTGCTTGCAATGCTCACTATATTTCTAATCAAATCGAGTTGTTCTGTTTCAATCTCGCCACCTGTTTTATTGTTACTAACAGACTTGTATAAATTAATTTCAGTGCCGTCGGCTCCAGATTTTTCAAATTTATCTATGTAGTCTGTCCACTGACTTTTGCCAGTACAATTAACACTTGCAAACACTGGAATATCAACAATCTCCTTGGCTTGGCTTAGCATATCGAGGTATTTGTCTGTATTCCTATGCTTTATAAAATAATCGAGATAGTCTAGGTTTTCGTGGTCTGTTGTTAGAAATTCATCATCATTAACGACAGCCTTATGCTCATTGTATATTTCCTCTTCAAATAAGGATTTCAGAACAATCGCTCCTGCTCCTGCTTTTGCAATTTCGTCAATATGTTTTAGATTGCCCGTCATTGATGAACTTCCTGCTATTATGGGCGAACGTAATTCTAGTCCGCAAAATTTTGTTGTTAATAGTTGCTTCATATACTTATTATTTTACTAACAGTTGTTACCAGTATCTTATAGCTAGTAGCCTTTTTTGATTCTTTATGTTTATTTCCTTTGCATATAATCATCCTCCTGTGTGTAGTTAGGCTTACAGCCTACTGCATGGCTGTTTCATGTTTTAAAAATTCTTCCAATCATCTCTAAGCTCCTCAACACCATGGACTGAATTTAAATAATTGTGCATGCCTTTAGCTGCTCGTTTTCCGTCGCCCATTGCTTGTATAACTGTTGCTCCTCCACGCACTATGTCGCCTCCTGCAAAAATATTCGGAATGGAACTTTGCAGTGTATGTTTGTCAGCTTCTACGGTTCCCCACTTACTAACTTGCAGCTTGGGTAAAGACAGAGGTATAAGAGGGTTGGGTGATACTCCAACAGCAACGACTACTGTATCTACCTCTATCATCACTTCTGAGCCTTCAATTGAGATTGGCTTACGTCTGCCAGATGCATCAGGTTCGCCGAGTTCCATCTGTTGAATAAACATTTTGTCTACAAAAGCCAATTCATTTCCCTCGTATCGGACAGGATTTGCTAGGTTTATAAACTCCACACCCTCCTCTTGTGCATGTTTTATCTCTTCTTGTCGTGCAGGCATTTCTTCCATTGAACGTCTATATATTATCATGGCTCGGTCTGCTCCCAATCGTTTGGCTGTACGCACTGCATCCATTGCGGTATTGCCGCCTCCAACAACTGCTACATTCTTACCTAATAGGACCGGTGTATCGTAATCCTCTCGTTGAGCATTCATCAAATTTACGCGTGTAAGATACTCATTGGCAGACAATATGCCATTGAGGTTCTCGCCCTCAATGTTCATAAAACGAGGCAAGCCTGCACCACTTCCAATAAAAAATGCTTGGTAGCCTTCTTCCTCTAATTGCTCGAAAGAAGCAGTTCGTCCTACTATAAAGTTCGTAACAAATTTAACTCCCCAATTTTCTAAATTTTTCAGCTCCTTGTCTACCAGCATATTTGGAAGTCTAAATTCAGGAATGCCGTATTTCAACACCCCTCCAACTTCATGTAGAGCCTCGAATACTGTTACATCATACCCATTCTGAGCCATGTCGCCAGCAAAGGATAGTGATGCTGGACCAGCTCCTATAGCGGCCACTTTGATGCCATTGCTTCTTGGCTTCGACTTCGTCGAGATTGGCGTAGAGGTGCTTAGGCAGTAGTCGGCAGCATATCTCTCAAGATTACCAATGGCAACAGAGGGCTTATTTATTTTCACGCTATAAAAACAGTTTGCTTCACATTGCTTTTCTTGCGGACATACTCTACCGCAAACACTCGGCAACGCAGATGATTCCTTCAGAGTAGCTCCTGCCATTATCACATTGCCCACTTCAATGCATTTGATAAACTTGGGTATATTAATATTCACAGGGCAACCACTTACACAAGTGGGATTGGCGCAATCTAAACATCTTGACGCTTCCGTTAAGGCTTGTTCTGCAGTCAGTCCTGTATTAACCTCTATGCTCTGGGATCTTATACGTTCTTTTGCATCGACCTCATTCATGTGGGCACGCAGGATTTCGGTGCGTTCTTTGTTTTTCTTGCTCCTGCGTATTTTTTCACGCCATGCTTGCGCCCTCTCTGCTTTTAAATATTCTTCTTGTGTCATGGTCGTCTAAGCCTTTTGTTGTATCTGTTTATGATATGCTTCCAATGCCAAATGTTCTTCCTTGGAGTAGCCTCCTAATCGCGATAGTAGTTGATCAAAATTAATTGCATGCGCATCAAATTCAGGACCATCAACGCAAGTAAATAGTGTTTTCCCTCCAACTGTCACCCGGCATGCTCCACACATCCCCGTGCCGTCTACCATAATAGAATTAAGACTTGCTTGTGTGGGGATATTATACCTTTTTGTCAGCAATGCGGTATATTTCATCATTATTCCAGGTCCTATTGCTATGCACTCGTTTATTTCCTCTTTCTTTATCACGGCCTCTGCTCCTTCAGTAACCAGTCCCTTTTTGCCGTAGCTACCATCATCGGTCATTATAACAAGCTCATCGGACCATTTCCTAATTTCATTTTCGAGAATGATTAAATTCTTGCTTCTTGCTGCCAATACAGACACAACTCTATTACCAGCTTCCTTAAACGCCTGCACAATAGGCAACAATGGAGCTACTCCAACACCTCCGCCACATGCCAGAATGGTTCCTACTTTTTCTATGGGCGTGGCTTTGCCTAAAGGACCAACTAGGTCTAGGATGCTATCACCAACGTTCAGCTTTGACAGCTTCTGCGTGCTAACGCCCATAGTCTGCGACACTAAGGTTATTGTGCCCCTACTCCTATCTGATCCAGCGATGGTTAGGGGGATGCGCTCTCCTTTCTCATCTACTCTAATTATAACAAAATTACCAGGCTTGCGACTTATTGCTACACGAGGTGCTTCAACTTCAAAACTAATGACCTTATCCGAAAAGTGAGACTTATCTACAATCTTAAACATATGAATTAGCCTATTTTGCCCCAAATTTAGGGCTTATTTTTCATACTGCCGATTTATTTGCAAGTTTATTGAATCCTTTTTATTATCTCTACTCAACTTTCGCATAATTTAAACAATGCCCATTGCAGACACAAACTCCCAACATACAGAACGGCAAACCTTGATATTTAACTTTATAGTTCAGACCTCTGACTTCAGGCTTTTAATATTAGGTACATACATTAATTAATGCCTGTACAATTATTATCTACAACTAAGCATTAATTTGGATGTTGCGTTCAGGACAAAAGACTCTTTTATAAATGAGAATGACTAACTTTGTAGGGTTCAATCGGTTTGTGAAATTATGAA
The DNA here is from genome assembly GCA_047974415.1 of Bacteroidales bacterium. Taxonomy (GTDB): domain Bacteria; phylum Bacteroidota; class Bacteroidia; order Bacteroidales; family Prolixibacteraceae; genus JBKEAJ01. Next base: position 8,964 of record JBKECH010000067.1, read on the forward strand.
TGTGTATATAGTGTATGCCATGAAGTTCATTCAATTATCTGTAAGTAAGTTTAGGCAAGACTCTTGGCTTAGGTTGATTGTCTATGCTCTGCTTGCTTATCTTATTTTTTTGCTTGTTGTTCCTGTCGTAGAATTTAAAAAACCTTACACCACAATTGTTTGCTCCGAGGACGGTGAGATTATCGGAGCACGTATAGCCTCTGATATACAATGGCGTTTCCCTCCGAACGACAGTCTAGCAATGTCCGCCAAGCTCAAGACTTGCCTTGTCAACTACGAGGACAGATATTTTTATTATCATCCCGGGGTGAATGTTGTTGCCCTTGTTCGCGCATTGTATCTAAACATTCGCTATGGCAAGATTGTGAGTGGAGGTAGCACTATCACTATGCAAGTGGTTAGAATGGCAAGGGGCAATCCCGACAGGAATTATTATGAGAAGTTTATAGAACTGCTTTTAGCATTACGCTTGGAATGCTCGAAGAACAAGAACGAAATACTCGATATGTATCTTCTACATGCTCCTTTCGGGGGGAATATTGTTGGTGCCGAAACTGCTGCTTGGCGATATTACGGCAAACACAGTAACTTTCTATCATGGGGCGAAGAGGCGACATTGGCAGTGCTCCCTAATGCTCCTGCACTGATATATCCAGGCAGGAATCAAGGCTCTTTAATGAACAAGAGGAATAACTTGTTGAAGCTGCTATACAGAAGAAATATCATAGACAGCACAAGCTACAAGCTTGCGTGCAAAGAGCCGATGCCTCAGACTAGCATTAAATTCCCAAACATTGCCCCTCATATTACGGAAAAACTCGCAAAAGAAAAACGTGGATGTAGGACAGCAACAAGCATAAACAAGAAGCTGCAAGAGCAAGTAAACCAAATTGCCAAGAAACACAACAAAGCACTGTCCGAGAATCATATACACAATATGGGCGTTCTTGTTGTCGACCTTCTTAGTGGCGAAGTAAAAGCATATCTTGGCAATGCTCCACGCAAGGATCTAAAATACGAAAACAATGTGGACATGATAAGTGCAAAAAGGAGCTCGGGTAGCATCTTAAAACCTTTTCTCTACGCCAAAGCAATGGAACAAGGAATGATAATGCCAAGATCTATTCTTGCCGATGTTCCCCTTCGTTTTGAGAATTTTGCACCTAGCAACTATGCACACTCCTTCGATGGAGCTGTCCCCGCCGAGGAGGTACTGTACCGCTCGCTCAACATACCATTTATCAGCATACTACAAAAATACGGAGTTGAAAGATTCCTTGAGGACCTTCAGGGCTTGGGAATTAGCACCTTAGACAGAGGCGCAGACAATTACGGCTTGTCGTTAATTCTGGGAGGAGGGGAGGTTACGTTATGGGAAATATGCGGCGCTTACGCATCTTTGGCACGAGAATTAAACCTATATAACAATACTCGTCAATATAGCAACAGTCTGTTCTTTATGCCCAAACTCATTCGCAATCCACTCAGAGACACAATACTAAGCAAGCAGGCAACACATATAGATGCAGGAGCGACTTGGTGCGCCTTCGATGCAATGAAAAAACTAACACGACCAAACAGCGAACAAGGCTGGAAGTTTATGGACAATAGCTACGAGGTGGCGTGGAAAACTGGTACAAGTTTTGGATACAGAGATGCGTGGTCCGTCGGACTAACGTCCAAATATGTTGTAGGTGTGTGGGTTGGCAATAGCGACGGCGAAGGAAGACCTGGACTGACAGGTAGCTCCGCTGCAGCGCCCATACTCTTCGACATATTCAACATCCTCCCACACGGCCCTTGGTTTGACAAGCCAGTTATGGCACTAAGGACAGTAGGAGCATGTAGCAAAAGTGGACAGATGGCAGGAATTGACTGCGAGCAAAGTGTTGATACCGAAATACCAGCATGCGCCACAAACCTCCAATTATGTAAGTATCACAAGACCTTACACCTGAGCAATGACGGTCAGTGGCAAGTAAATTCTGAATGCTACGACCCCAATAAAATTATAAGTGAAAAATGGTTTATACTTCCGCCAGTTATGGAGTGGTACTACCGCCAACATCACATGGACTATAAACTTGTTCCTCGAACTATGCCTGGATGTAGGCAGGGGAATTACTCCCCTCGTTTCAGCATCATATATCCCGAACCAAAAGCCGAAGTATATATTCCCGAGACTTTCAACCAGGTGGAATCTCAGGTAGTCTTAAAAGCAGCACACCAAGACAGCAAAGCAGAAATATTTTGGCATATCGACAACAAATTTGTAGGCACAACCATTGCCCCTCACGAACTTGCCATCACCCATGCAAGAGGCAAGCACAAGCTTACCTTGGTGGATAGTCATGGAAACTCCCTAAGTCAGGAATTTACAATCGTCGGTAAGAAATGAACTTAATATTTTTGGCTCTATGTCGTTTGTGGTGGGTAGACTTTAATGGAAAATAGAAAAAGTATTCGAATTGCAACACAAAAGAGCATTTTGGCGTAACGTTTCTTTAAACAGTTTTATCTTGGTAGAGGGTGTATCAAGCGCTTTCTTCGAAAAGTTTTGGCTTGATAGAGGGTGTATCAAGTGTTTTCTTCGAAAAATTTTGGCTTGGTAGGCCTAATGATTTTTTAGTTTCCAAATCTCACCCACTCTATTTGACATAGAGCCATATTTTTTTCATATCTTTACGCTTATGAGTAGAAAAAATAACAAAATACAGATACCATTTCATTGGCAAATAATTGTCGGAATGCTTTTAGGAATAATTTGGTCTATTGCCTCTGTCATATTTGGATGGAGTGAATTTACTGCAAATTGGATATCGCCTTTTGGCACTATTTTCATCAATCTTCTAAAGCTTGTTGCAGTGCCTCTAGTTTTGTTTTGCATCATTTCGGGGATAGCAAGCATGGGCGATCCGAAGATGCTAGGAAAGCTGGGAATACAAACGCTCACAATGTATTTCTTTACTACATTATTGGCCGTAACGCTAGGGCTTGCACTTGTAAACATTATCTCGCCAGGAGAGAAAGTCAGCAAAGACACTCGTATTGACAATAGAATTAGATATGAATTATGGGCAGAATCTGAGAATGTAGAAATTCTCGGCAAACATCACTACTCATCCGACTCGACATATGTTACGAATTTAGAACGAGTTTCGCAAGACACGCCAAAAGATGACCAATTCGTCGATGAAAAAATACAAATAGCAAGAACTACAGGAAGTGAAGGACCGCTACAAGCACTGGTTGATGTCGTCTCCGACAATATTTTTCTGTCCTTATCGGATAACAACAGCATGTTAAAAATAATTTTCTTTGCAATATTATTTGGCATTTCGATGGTCTTTCTGCCCAAAGGCAAAGCCAAACCAATAATAAAAATATCAGAATCCCTTATGGAAATATTTCTGAAAATGATGGAGATAATAATGCGAGGAGCTCCTTTTTTTGTATTTGCCCTAATGGCCAGCATGATAACAAGCATGGCAAACGAAAGTTTGGCGAACATAGGTAGTATCTTCGAGGTGCTGAGCTGGTATGCACTCACTGTTATAATTGGTTTAGTTCTGATGGGCTTTGTGGTATACCCTATTCTTTTCAAAATATTTGTCAAGGATGTATCTTTCCTTAGTTTTTTAAAAGCCATAAATCCAGCACAGACCTTAGCCTTCACGACTTCCAGTAGTGCCGCAACACTTCCTGTAACCTTAGAATGTGTTGAGGAAAACTTGGGTGTAGACAACAAGATTTCAGCTTTTGTATTACCAATTGGAGCCACTGTCAACATGGACGGTACATGTCTGTACCAAGCCGTTGCAGTAATGTTTCTCGCTCAATTGCATATGATTGACCTATCCTTTGGGCAACAGATTACTATTGTCATTACAGCTACACTTGCATCAATAGGCTCTGCTGCTGTGCCAAGTGCTGGTATAGTTATGCTTATATTAGTGCTGCAATCAGTAGGTCTAAACCCTGCGTGGATTGGTATAATACTACCTTTTGACAGAATATTGGACATGATGCGCACTTGTGTGAATGTTACTGGAGATGCTACCGTTTGTTCTATTATTTCGAGATCAAAAATTGACAATTAATACTCTCATTAGTACGACAGTATGCCTACCATTGGACTAATTAGAGCCCGTCTATAAAGTCCAATATCTGCGTTGTGCTTGCTTTGTGAATTAGTCATTTACAAGTAGAGACATCCAACATATATACGCCCAAGTTGGGCGTATATATGTTGGATATGCAGAGCAGAAAGTCTTGATATCTAGCTTTGTAGTTCAGACTCCAGACCTCAGGCTTTTAACATTATGGACAGACGCTAATTTAACCCGAAACATGCTTTAACGCTCCTGCTACATGCTCCAATGCATATACTGGAATCAGCGGATTCTTTTTGGGTTTTTGTCGATGAAATCTTTCCAACTCTTATATGATTTCTCCTTTAGAGGATTGCTTGCTTGCAGGAAGTGGCAATAGGCAACTGCCAGTGCATCAGTGGCATCTAGCTCTTTTCCTTTTTCCATATTTTTAAATATCTGTCCTAAGAAGTAAGCTACTTGTTCTTTGCTTGCTCCGCCCATACCCGTTATTGCCATTTTGACTTTCAATGGAGCATACTCCTCGACGGGAATACCTTCTTTAAGAGCCGCAATCATTATTGCTCCTTGCGCACGTCCAAGTTTCAGCATAGACTGTACATTTTTCCCAAAGAACGGCGCTTCTATAGCCATTTCATCTGGCATATATTGCTGCACAAGATACTCTGCACGAGCAAATAGGTGATTAAGCTTGTCGTAGTGTGTCTGAAAGCCCGAGGTCTTAACAACCCCCATTTGCAACAGAGATACCTTGTTACCAGCACATTCAATAAGCGCATATCCCATCACATTTGTGCCAGGATCTATTCCCAATATTTTTTTGTATTTTATCATTTACGCTTAAAAAACCTTTTCAAGTTAATCTTATTGCTATGTATGTCAGCAATATCCTTACGCAAGGCAATACGGAATTTTGTCCCCTTGTTCACCTCCGACCACCTTACATACACCCGTCCTTTGTGGTATTCCTCTACAATACGTTTTACTAGCGACAAACCAAGCCCCCAGCCTCTTTTTTTTGTGGTGAAACCAGGCTTAAAAATAGTTTTCTGTTTAGAACGCGATATTCCTTTACCCGTATCGGAGATATCTATAATTATCTCATCGTCTCTTTCAAAAATGAAGAACGAGAGTTTCCCTTTGTTGTCCATCGCATCGATGGCATTTTTAGATATATTTTCTATTACCCAAGTAAACAAAGACGGATTGAGAGGTATAACAATAGCCTGGTTCTCGTCGTAAAGGATATCGTATATTACATTTGCAGATGTTCGAGTTTTAAGATAAGCAATGGTTGTGTTTAAGCAGTCTATTAAATCAGTCGGAAACAGCTCTGGCTCTGAGCCTATTTTCGAAAATCGCTCGGCAATTTTACTCAGTCGTTCGTAGTCCTTCTCCAGTTCGCCAACCAAGGTATATGGATTCTCGCCCATTTTTAGTAGTTCTGTTATTGCCATCAGCGACGATATTGGCGTCCCAAGCTGATGTGCTGTTTCTTTAGACATACCCACCCACACCTGGTTTTGTTCAGCTCTTCGCGACGAGCTAAATCCAAAATAAGACATAGCAATAAAAATACAAATAATGACAAGCTGAACAAAGGGAAATATCCTAAGATTTCGCAACAAGTAGGATTCTCGATAGTAAAGAAATTGTGATTCGTTGTCGGACAGTACAATCTCGAAGGGCTGACTATACGTAGCCATCAACTCCAATTCCTGACTTAGTCTTTTGATTCTCGTATCTTTTGTATATGGTATATTCCTGTCCGACAGCACATTGCCATGCTGGTCGGTGATTATCATCGGAGTGGTGGTGTTGTCATTAGTAATCCTTGAGAAGAAAGCAATATCTTCATGGTCGTCGGCTTTTAGGACCTTGTCCATTGCATCGTACCATAGCAAGACTTTCTTTTTCTCTTCGCTGGCAAGACGTTTTACTAGCCAGTTTGTATAGAGCAAGGAGCCAGCTCCAATTAGCAAGGCTAAAAAGACCAATGATAGTTTCCATCTTCTTTTTACAAAATAAAAATTCACTTCTGAAAACAATTAAGTCCGCTCGACAAGCTATCGGAGCAGATCTTTTACTTTATTGCTAATAGCTATGGCATCAAAGCCACACATGTTGTACAGCTCTTCTTGTGTGCCATGTTCTATAAACTTGTCTGGCACACCCATTATCTCAAGTTTTGTTGAATGATAGTTATTTTTCATGGCAAACTCTGCTACTGCACTTCCAAAGCCTCCCATGATAGTTCCGTCTTCGACTGTTATTACATTTTCAAAATTTTTAAACACTTCGTTTAGCGCGATTGTATCAATGGGTTTCACAAACCTAAAGTCGTAATGAGCAATGTAAATACCATTGTTTTCAAGCTCTTTTTGCACTTCTTTGACAAAAAGTCCGGGTTTCCCTACTGTGAGAATTGCAATGTCCTTACCATCAGATAGTTTTCGTGCTCTGCCAATTTCTATTTCTTCAAAATCTTTCTGCCAATCGACTGTGTGCCCTGCCCCACGTGGGTATCTTATAGATATTGCACCTAGTTCTTTTTTCTGCGCCGTGTACATCATGTTGCGCAGGTCTGCCTCATCCATTGGTGCAAATACAATCATGTTGGGGATACTACGCATATATGCAAGGTCGAACACTCCGTGATGAGTGGCTCCGTCGCTTCCTACTAGTCCGCCTCTATCCAGACAAAAAACGACATTTAATTTTTGTAATGCCACATCGTGTATGACTTGGTCGTAGGCACGCTGCATAAACGACGAATATATATTGCAAAATGGCAAAAATCCTTTTGTTGCCATGCCAGCGGCAAAGGTAACAGCGTGTGGCTCTGCAATGCCTACATCAAAAGTACGGTCAGGCATTTCTTCCATCATAAAAGTCATGGAGCAACCTGTTGGCATAGCAGGGGTTATTCCTACAATTTTGTCGTTGTGGCGTGCCAATTCTAGCAAAGTCTTACCAAAAACCTCTTGAAACAGGGGAGCTCCTTTGCTGTTATCGCTATTCATAAGTCTGCCCGTTTCGACACAAAACTTACCAGGGGCATGGTAAACCGTTTGTTGGTTCTCGGCAAAACTATAGCCTTTACCTTTTTGCGTTATTACATGAAGTAGCTTTGCCCCATGTAGCTCGTTCAATGAACTAAGCACCTTTACTAGATGTTCAACATCATGTCCATATACGGGACCAAAGTATCGGAGGTTTAGTGCTTCGAAGAAGTTGCTCTGATGCAATATGCTGTTCTTAATAACGTTTGAAAGTTTCTGTGCAAAGACTCGTGTAGTCCTTCCTGGACCATTCATTTGAGACAGTCCGTTCCACACTTTTGATTTTAACCTATTGTACTTCCTTGATTTGGTAATTTTGAGAAGGTATTGGTTTAAAGAGCCAACGTTGTCGTCTATTGCCATGTTGTTATCATTCAGAATGACAAGCACATCGTCGTCACGATGCATGTTATTCATGGCTTCGAATGCCATGCCTCCTGTCAAGGCACCATCGCCAATTACAGCTACCGATTTATTGCTTTCTCCTTTCAGCCTATTTGCTGTCGCCATTCCGAGGGCTGCCGAAATTGAGGTGCTAGCATGCCCTACTCCAAAAGCATCGTAAGGACTTTCTTCCATATTAGGGAAACCACTAAGGCCGTGCAACTTGCGATTGGTATGAAACTGTTCGCGACGCCCCGTAAGTATTTTATGGCAATATGCCTGATGACCCACATCCCAAATCAATTTATCATCGGGAGTATTTAAAACATAGTGCAATGCTACTGTAAGTTCAACAACCCCAAGGCTTGCGCCGAAGTGCCCCGGATTGCGCGATAGTTCGTCAATCAAGAAATCCCTTAACTCGCCACACACTTCCTCCAATTGAGAGACATCAAGTTTTTTGAGGTCCTCGGGCGAGTTTATATTTTTTATAAGTTTATATTCCTTACTCATTGTCTTGTTATGTTTACAACTGCTCTAACAAACGCTTATCCATTAAACATCGTATTAATAGGTGCTAATAAGAAAACATGATTCTTACTAATGCCCTGCAAGCCTTCTTTTTACCTTACTTCCATTCAAAGCGTTTACAATTCTCGTAGTGAATGGGAGTCATATCCAAAGACTTTATATACTCAACTATTATTTCTACTGTTTTCTTGCCTGTTTGTGTACATTTGTTTGGGAAGTGCGTTTTCAATACTTCATAAAGATAATCATTTGTTGCTACTTTTATGGTCTTGTTGAGATTTACTCTTTCGCCACCTTCTGTATACAGCTCAACCTTGCCATGCTTTCTTGTGTAGTTTATACCCGACACAAGTATCTCAGAATTATAAGATTGCATTATCGTCTTCAACTCCCTGTAGGTCATTTTGCATGTAACAGCCCCATTGCCAAAGGGGTCTAAGCGAAATACATCTTCCAGAGTTATATTGCCTTTGTTGATATATGCTCGTATGCCTCCAATATTCTGAAGAGCAACATCGCTATTTAACCCGTATCTTAGGGCATCGGTATATAGGCATCCTACTTCATAGGGCTTGTTTATTTTGTCTTTGGCAAGGCCGATAACTTCCTGCAATGCAGGAGCTTGGTTTATCTCGGCAAGTCTTTTTTTTAATTTTTCATCCTGAGCATCTATATCTCTAAAATCGACCAGCTTATAACTTAGTTCTTGGATTTTTCTGTCTTTCACTTGCAGATCTATTCTTCCAAGATGCCACAATTTTGAGCCTGCCTGAACGATTGGTGTGCCGTTGACATTCAGTGCCTTAGTGAGCTTAGTATGGCTATGTCCTCCAATGATAAGATCAAAGTCTGTATGTGCTTCTGCCAATTCTGAATCTTCGGAGACTCCAAAGTGCGATAGGTTAATAAGTAAATCGGCAGAGGTCTTATTTTTCAGCCCCTTAAACCATGAATCAAAGCTCAATGGGTTCTTAAATTCAAAACCTTTCACTTTGCTAGGGTGTGTACTTGGAATAGGAGGATTCTTGCCTCCCCTTGTTTCCAAGGAGCTTACCAAGATTAGTTTGACTCCGTCTTTTTCTATTTCTGCATAAGGTTTTATATCGAATCTGCGAGGTTTCTTAATAATTGTACTACTAATCCAAGGGAATTTTGACTGCTCGATGCGAGACTGCAAAATATCGCTACCGTAATCAAATTCGTGGTTTCCAATTGCCATCGCATCAAAGCGACAAGCGTTCATAAGTTCTACTACCGACTGTCCAGGGTTTTCGTCCATATCTACAATAGGATTGCCCGAGAAAATATCACCTGCGCAAAATAAAAACACTGTTGTTCCCTTGTTCCTCTCCTGATCTACATACCATTTCAGCTTGGCAAAATTGTTTATATTTGCATGCACATCATTAACGTGGAATATTGTTATTTCTTGTGTTTCTGAAGTATCGGTATTTATATCGTTTGTGCTTTTTGTTCCTGTACATGTTGTAAGAAAAATTGTCGCCACAAAAAATACTATCAATCGAATAATTGCTCTGTCCATATCTTGATTATTTAATCATTCACAAAAGTAAGCATTTAGCTTTTGAAATACAATCTTAAAACACATTGTAAGCATGCAAATATTGTTATCCCCTGCTAAAATATTGGACTTAAAAAGTTCCTCTGCAAAAGGCAGTACCCCTAGTTTCAACAAAGAAGCGAACGAACTTGTACACGTTCTAAGAGAGAAAAATGTTAGCGAGCTTAAAAATATTCTAAAAGTTGCCACCGACAAAGCCTGCTGGGCAAAGATTCAATACGACAATTGGGGGGATAAAAATAGACCCACCTTCCGAGCCATTGACCTCTTTGCTGGCGTTGTGTTTAAAAACTTAGAATACAAAACATTAGATATCGTGCCTACCAAATACATAGATAATCATTTGTTTATTTTATCAGCCTTGTACGGAGTTTTGAGAAGCACTGATGTCATACAACCATATAGAATAGAAATGAATCAGAACTTAGAATCACCTATTGTTGATAATTTATACGATTTTTGGAAATCAAAAATAACAAATATAATCAGGGGTGACAAGAATTACGATGGACTAATATTCAACTTGGCGTCTCAGGAATATGCCTCTGTAATTGACTTTAAAAAGCTCGGCGCACATGTAATATCACCTCAGTTCAAGGAGACTCAGGGAGATAAATACAAAACCGTTGTGGTGTACACAAAACAGGCAAGAGGGAAATTTTGTCGCTTTCTTGCGGAAAATAACACTTCTAATCCCGAGCACATAAAAGCCTTTGACTACGACGGTTATCATTACAACAATGAACTATCGACCGAACTTGTTCCTGTTTATACAAGATAAGCTAGTTCTGAAAAATAGCTCTCTAACGATAATTTGGGTTAAAGCTAACACTGCAAGACTAAACATAATTTGGCTCTATGTCGTTTGTAGTGGGTAGTTATTTTAGCTTTGCCGTAGGCAATTAATCTTACTAGCATGAAAATTTCCACGCATAGCTTCCCCATCGGGGATTAATCTGTTTAATTGTTGAAGGTTTAGGGTTGAATTGTTGAAGGTTGAATTGTTGGAAGTTTAGGATCTGCGCAGGGCGAACATTGTTAAAATTATTAATATTTTGAGGTCTGTGCAAGGTAAATAGGGTTAAAGTTTTTGATTTGGAA
>JBKECH010000019.1:0-32273 GCA_047974415.1 Bacteroidales bacterium
AGGAGAAAAAAAGAAACGGATAATGAGCAACAGGGAAAACCTGAAGCTCATTAATTATGTTTTTGCAAATTTTCGCAAATAGAAATCCCCACTTTATTGGCTGAAGATAAAAAAGAGTCCCCATCTTCCCCAATATGCGCCGTAGTTTAGCCTCTCGCTCTTGCTCCTTTTCGGGGTGAATCTGCTTGTAGTCATGACATAAAGCCTTGCAAGCTCGCAGCTCCTCCATCAACGACTAGCAGGTTATCCTAGTCTAAGTGGTATCGAAATTAAGGAAGCGCCACGTGCCGAACGGCATGCGTGGTGGTGTGAGAGTACGGAATGGGAATTAATCCCATTCCGTACTACTCGATTGCTTCGCCAAAATGGCGATTGAAGAAAAGTTCTCTTTTTGCGCTTCGCCAAAATGGCGATCGAAGAAAAAAGTTGTTCTTAAAAACTGTGCATAGCATATATTTCCAGACCAGTCTGTGCGCATCCATTTAGTTTTTCCACAAAAGGAGTTGAAAAAAAGATATACGATACTTGCACTATCATTGTATTTCGCATCCGTGAAGGAACAAAAAACCGATATAGCAAGTAGTTTAGAAGCTCTTATTAAGGAGTTGCAGATATTGCGTCTAAATAATGATGCTCAATATACACTCATATGTAAACTCAATTGTAATATAGAGGAGCAGCAAAGCGAAATTCGCTACTTACGTAAACGTCTATCTAAGTATGAGCAAGCTCCTAAAGACAGAAGTAATAGTAGTACTCCAGCAGCAAAAGAAAATATTAAATCAGAGATTGTTTGTCGTCCCAAATTGTTGGCTCGGAGCGAGGAATCAGAAAACTCAAAAATCAAACAGAAAATCAGCGGAAGATTTAGGTCAGAACAAGGTGCAGATGCTTTTTTGGCTGAATAGTTACATTTTCGCTTCATTTTAACCCAAAAGTCATCTCCTCAATAACACATAACCAAACTATCAGAAGTCGTACTGGTTTTGTTGGTCTTAGCCTCCAGACCCCGTACGGAGGCGAGTATCCGAATTGGGAAAAAGTAGCTAAGGGGGAGCAATTCGAGGATTCGAACTCCGAAAACAAAGGTATGAGAGATTATGGACAGATTCTAGTTATCTACAGGGACTAGTCGGACTTTAATTTCTTCCTTTTGCATACTTTTTAAATTGACATCAATAATTATGCGACATGTGCCTTCGTTGGAATCGTCATAACTGTTCTTGGATACATTATCGATAATGGATAGGGATGCAATAGATGGACTATCTACGATTAAATGCACGTATTTTCCGTTTTTTTTCAATTCTACAGAATTGTTGTTCAGCATGCGAGGAGTTGCACCTGTTACCATTGTCCATCTGACGGATGCTGCTTGCTCAGTAGCTTGTATCTGGTCTATCACAGACAAATACCTTTTGTTGACTAGTACAATTTTGCGTATGGCAGTTTTTATATCTCCGCCGAACAATTCTGTCATTTCTAACGATGCCCCAAGTCTATGAGTATCTGAATATACATCTGTTATTGGCACGAAGCCTTTTACGGAATGATACTTTCCGTTGATCGTTAGCGTATTGTGCGACATGTTGTTGTACCTAAATACATTCCATCTTTCTCCGTGTTGCGAGTTGTTCCATAAATTTACTCCTTCTTTTTCGAGCGAATAATATTCCTGTAATCCTAAGTCTTGTGCCCAACGAACACCTAGGGCATCAAAAACAAATGAACCAGCATCCATGTGTCCGTGGCTTACTGAGGCTTTGCCTCCTTTTATTCCTAAATAAAACCCTTTGTTGTCGTTTTTCCAATCAGTTCGAATCAGAACGACTGGTGTTTGTCCATTTCCTGTCCATAGTTTGGAGCGTGGAGGTTTTAGCTTGTTTATTCTGTATTGTGAACCATAGATTGGTATTAATGGTAGGAAGCGAGTTTCTTCGCTAGAGAATGAAAGTTTTTGGCGACACAAGATGTACTTTTCGTTCCAGAGCAACGAAGGATCTTGTAATTTGTGGGCAAGCCAGTATGTGGCAGGAAGAGAGATGACAGGTTCGCGCGAGTCGCTGAAATTAAAACATTTGCCAGATGGCCCTACCATGTACTGCATAAATCTAGCGGAAGCGAGAAAGCCCTTGGCAGAGGAAAGGTTTCCGTCAGTACCTAAAGCTGATTCTAGAGCAGCATTCATCAATACCTGAAAAGTACTTCCATATCCCCAGTAAATATATCCTTCTGGATAGACTCCATCAGGGGCATACCCTTTTAGAGTCAGTTGTACCGAAGATATTGCACGTTTAATTATTTCTTGAGCGTATTCGGGATAATTTTCTAAAACTGCTAATGCGCCGTATACTAATCCGGCATTGCAAACCTGATTCCAGTTGTTGCTAGATTTCAAAAACCAATTATATTTTGAATTTTTCGACGGCTCAAAACCTTTGTCTATTATTGCTTTTTTTACTAGATTTTGAGTGCTAGGAGACAGTTTGTTAAATAGCCAATCGTAGCCTATGGCAACCGCCATTGTCATTTCGCCTACGTCAAGAAAGTGGGATGGATTCCAGTCTTCAAATGAACAAACGGCAATTATTTCTTGTTCGGCTCGTGTGCAATATTTTTCTTCGAGTGTCATGCGATAAGCATAAGAAAGGTAGAAGATACGTCTTAGAGCCTCGCGCGATACTGCCAACAAACGTATGCCCTCTTTCTTGTAAGTGACTGTAGGCATAGTTATTATGCTGTCACTGTTCTGCAATATGTAGTCATGCACTCGGCGAATTTCAGGATTATTTCGTAAGTTGAGCTTTATCTTTTTTTCATCCCCTTGCGTCATTAACAAGCGAGGGTGTGAGGGATACTTGTCGAAACATAGCTCTTGAGAATGAGCACAGAAGAACATGAAAGAATAGAAAATGGTGAATAGTATACTTTTCATATGTTTGTGTTTTTTACCTTGCCGCGTATCTCGCTATTTTAATCATGTGTTTATGTTATAGTCCAGTGTTCACGACTCTTTTCTTTTTTGTAGACACACAGCGGTATGTGTATTGTTATTATTGCTATGTGACACGAAGATACATAATACTTTTGAAATAGAAGCTTTTAAGTGCTACGGTGTTTTGTGTGGAGGGATATTATTCTTTTGTTTTCGGGCGAGTCTGATAGGTGATTAAATTAATACAGGATATGCATCAGCTCACCTGCTAGGTGCTTCGATGTCTTCAAAATAAACACTTTGTTGGCTTTTATCTTATTGCCTAGAGGAGCTATGCTTCAATTGCTAACCCCCTAGTTTTATCAAGCTTTGAATACTCATTACCGACTCTTTTGGAACATATATTCATGTACATAATTGGAGCGAGGAGAATCTAAACGAGTGTTGTATTGCAACGTTAATTATGTTTAATGGAGTCCGTCTATAAAGTCTTGCAAAGTTTTAGCGGACACTAATAGTTTAAAGTATATCTAAGCCCTTAAAATAGACATCTGTTCGTTCTGGTATTTCTTTCAGGGGAATAAATACTTTTTTATTAAGATTTACGCTTCTTTATTTTGGGTTTTATATTTAAAATTAGAATTGATGGCATAGTATTTGATGTTTTTCTCTAATATTAGGGAAGGTTCTTGAGTTTGACGAGTTTGTCTATAAGGTCCATATATGTGTTATGCTCACTTTGCGAATTAGTCGCTTTACATAAGTAACTTTACAAGGTTTAGTAAGCCTCGATATTTAACTTTATAGTTCGGACTTCTGGCATTATAGACAGGCACTAAATAAGGATTGCTTGTTTTTAATTGTATGTGAGTGTGTTTGTTGTTTATTTTTTATATATGAGTGTATTTAGAAGGTATATATCAAGCCTTTATTTAAAAGGTAATCATGTTGGTAGAAATATAGATTTACGCGAGAGTGATGTTTTCCTTGTTTCTTATCCTAGTAGTGGTGGAACATGGTTAAGGTTTTTGCTGGCAAATATGTTGACGGATAATGTTACTAGTTCAAAGGTAGATCGGGTTGTTCCTAGTATTTATACATCGGACCACTACCTGCTAGAGAGCATCAAGAATAAACGATATTTGTATAGTAATGAGTATTTTGATCCTAGGTACTATCACGTATTATATTTAGTTAGAGACCCTAGATGTGTTGTTTTATCAGATTATGCAGAGAGTATAAAAGCTGGACTTATTGATAAGAATCAGACATTGCACGATTTTGTGAAAGATTTTGTTTCTGGCAAGGTTAATCTATTTGGTACGTGGGGAGAGCATGTTGAAAGTTGGTGTCATTTAAAGAAGTCCTTACAAAAGGATTTTTTATTGATTCGTTACGAGGATTTAGTCGATGATTTCAAGCACGTATTGTCTAAAATGCTTGCATTTTTTAACGTCAATTATAACAACGAGCTTATTGAACATGCCAAGAAACATAGTCTTTTTAGGGGTAGTTCTAACCGTATCCAGAAGAAAGATTGCTTTAATATAAAATATCCGATAGGAAAAGACAATCCCTCTTGTATGGGGGAATGTTGGCAGCTTAGGTTGTCTGAGGAAGATGTAAGAATAATAGAGCAATGCTTTGGAGATACTATGCAAAAGGTGGGATATGCATTGAAGTTTCCATAAGCTTAATGTTCCGAATCTCTCCTATGCATATCTAGTTTTATTGTAAGGAATACAAGTATTGTAAAGTTAATTAAGGAAGATCCTCCGTAGCTAATAAAAGGAAGAGGGATGCCTATCACGGGGAACAAGCCCATGGTCATGGATATATTGATGAAAAAGTGAAAGAATAGGAATGTTGCAGCGCAGTAAATAAATACTTTTGAGAACATAGAATCCTGGCGTTCTGCAAGATATAAAATGCGTGCTACAAACAAGACAAAAATACTAATAAATACTAATACTCCTATAAACCCCCATTCTTCGCCTATTGTGCAGAAGATAAAATCGGTGCTCCTTGCAGGAACAAACTCATATTTTGCCTGAGTGCCTTTTAGGAATCCTTTTCCTCCAAATCCTCCTGAGCCTATTGCAATCATGGACTGATTTAGATTGTATCCTGTTCCTAGTGGGTCGGATTCAAGTCCCAATACAATTCTAATTCTAGAGCGGTGGTGTTCTTTTAGTATGTTGTCGAATATATAAGCACATGCTTGCGAATATGCAAAGAATGCTATTGCTACTAGGATAATGAGTAAAAGACCGAGTAGCTGTTTTTTTATTTTGAAAATAAAGATGGATGTACCCCATGCTATTAACATAAAAACACTGGTAAAATAAGGGAAATTTATTCCTGCGTAATTGCTTATTACATGCCCTATTATGAATGCAAAAGTGATAATAATAATACTCCTAGCTACAAATCCGCTTAGTTTAAATAGTCCGTTAAAAAGAATTAGGCTTAGCAATAAGGATAGGTATACAACGAAATTGTTTAGACCCATAACTTGAACAAAAAAGATAAGTATGACCCCAAACACGAGTATCAATAACTTAGAATTTAGCCCAAATCTGTAAAATATCCACGTTAGAGATGCAAACATCATCGCAGTTCCAAAGTCGCCCTGCATTAATACAAGCGCAATAGGAATAGCCAGAATTGCAAATATCTTAATCATATTTGCTTTTCCGCGTTCGTGAATATCGTTGTCAACAACATATGCTATCGCAAGGGCTGTTGCAAACTTAGCAAATTCGGAGGTCTGAAGAGCAAAAGGACCAAGTTCTATCCATGATGTCGAGCCGTTGACCCTTTTACCTATAATTAGGGTTATCACCAAGGTTAGTAGAGAGAATACATAGACAAATAGTGGAGATATTCGGATGGAGTCTATATTTATAAATATTATCACAAAACCAATTGCAAAAGCAATTCCTGTCAACAATAGTTGCCTGCCTGCTAGTGTCGAGAAATCGAAAAGAGACTTTGTTCCTTCGATATATGTGGCCTGATAAATAGTCATTACACCTATAAACACTAATACCAAATAAAAGAATATGCTAATCCAATCTATTTTGTCAATGTAGTTGGTTCTTAATCTATTTCTCATTTTTCTAAGAGATTAGTGTTAATCACTCTGTTAAGACGTGCTTTGCTTTTCTCAGAAAGAGAGCCATTCAAGTATCTGTCAATCATTATTGATGCTATCGGAGCGGCATGAGTCGACCCAAAGCCTGCATTTTCAACAAAGACGGCAACGGCTATTTTGGGATTGTCTTTAGGTGCGAAGGCTATGAATGTAGCATGGTCTTTGCCATGAGGATTTTCTACGGTTCCTGTTTTACCACATATCTGCACATTGTCGAGGCTGTACCAACCAGCTGTTCCGCCTGGTTCCATGACACTCTTCATCCCCTCAACAACAATATCAAAGGTGCTAGAATCTATCTGCGAGTCTATCTTTGGTGCAATTATGTCTTTATTGCCCACCCTTTTTACAAGATGGGGTTTTCTATAGTAGCCTCTATTGGCAACCAAGGCGCAGTGATTGGCTAGTTGTAGGGGTGTAACTCCCAATTCTCCTTGTCCTATTGATAATGATATTATCCATGTTGGGCGCCATGCATAACCGTTGAATGTTGTTTTGTCATAGTATTCTGCCGTAGGTACAGACCCTGTAGATTCGGGATTTACGTCCATAGATACACTTTCGCCATAACCCAACAGCATGATGTCATTTCGCCATGAAAGGTATGCATCTCTTATGCTTGGAAATTGTTTATTTTCGAGATAGTCGCTGAATGTATGGCAGTAATATGCATTACACGATTTTGCTATAGCTGTTTTAAGATTTATGTTTGCGCTATGATGACATCTCACGTGCAACCTACCAACGGAGTACCCCCCTGCACATAAATATTTTGTCTGAGGTTCTAGTATTCCTTTTTTCAAGCCAACAAGAGATTGGGCAATCTTAAAAGTAGAACCTGGAGGATAAGATGTACTTGAGGCTCGGTTGAACATGGGCTTGAGCGAGTCTTTAATCATTGCTTCATAATTCTCGCCTCTCTGATTTCCTACAAGCCTAGACAAGTTATAGTTAGGAGCACTTAGAAATGTTAGTAGCTCCCCAGTTTCAGGTTCTATTGCAACGACGGCTCCTTTTTTATTTTGCATCAACGAGTCTGCCAAGGTTTGCAAGTCTATATCTATCGTAGTATGCAAATTATCGCCATTAATGGATGGGATGTCATGTATTCCGTTATCATATTGTTTTTTAAAACGATTTTTGTGGTCGACAACCGTAAATTCTTTTCCTTTAACGCCTCTAATTGATTTTTCGTATTCTCGCTCCAAACCACTCATTCCTATATAGTCGGCCTGGGTATAATATGGGTCTGCCTCTATGTCCTTTGGCATCGTAGCTCCCAGATACCCAATGATGTGAGAGGCCACAGATGTTTTATAATCGCGGATAATTCTTTTTTCAAAACTAAATCCCGAGAATTGATAAAGCTGTTCGCTAATTTTCATGTATTCTGCTTGGTCTATCTGCGACTTTATGATAGAAGTGTTGTTATACCTCTTCATTGCCACTTTTAGTTTCATTCTGAGAGAATCGTATGGGATATTTATAACTTTTGCTAATGCAAGAGTATCTAAATGAGATACTTGATAGGGAGTAATCATTAAGTCGTATGCTGATTTATTTACGACCATAAGTTTGTTGTTCCTGTCGTATATAATCCCTCTTGCGGGATAGATAGTAGCCTGTCTAATAGCATTATTTCTAGCATATTGTTCGTATTCGGGAGATAGAACCTGGATATAGAATACTCTCACAATCAAGATTATTGTTAGAAGAGCAATAGTTCCCCAAACATAATACTTTCTATAGTCATGTACGTCCACCATTTCTCAAGTCTATTTTTTAAATATTATGAGGATAATAACTGTTAGTATAGCGTTGAGCGTGGAGTTTAGCAATATACTTATTATATTTGAAAAAGAGAATGCTTCTAAAGAGTAGAGTGCAAGATGATGCAAAAAAATTATAGGACATATGTACATAGCATATTGCGCTAGGGGAAGCTTTATGGGGGCATAAGATTTGTTGTCACCTCCGATTTGGTCGGTGTCTACTAAACTCAATAAAGGGTTTCTTACAAATGCCAGAAGGATGCTCGCTGCGGCATTTATACCTAAAGTATCGTTGAAGATGTCTATAAGACCTCCTTGCATCATTGCCAAAAACATAAGGGCTGGGGTAGAGGTATTCCTTGGCATCAATATTATTGGCAAGGTATAAAGAATGGGGTTAAACATACCAAATATCATAATATTATCCAACACAAGTACCTGCAGGAGGATAAAGAAAACGAATATGATTACTTGTTTAATTAAGTTTGTGCCCATCTTTTATATTAAGTTCTAAATCTGTAATTTCTGTCTTATCAGGGAGTATTGTGACATAAACATTTTCAACATTGCTGAAATTTTCGGCAAGAGCCACCTCTATATTGTAGTAGTTTGAGGAAAATGGTTTGTTCACACTTTTTATCATTCCGATTAGCAGCCCATTTGGGAAACATGACGAGAATCCAGATGTTACAACTGAATCACCAATAGCCAAGTCAACGTGTTGAGGAATCTCATCGAGTGAGGCTCTATTTTTCGCAGCGTCCCACCTAACAATACCATAATCGTTAGTGCTGGCTAGTTTAGAGGGGATAGAGATTTTTTCATTCATCAATGTGATGCCCGACGAATAATTCTCCGATACATTTGTTATTATTCCAACTACCCCGTCACTGCTAACAACGCCTTGATTCTGATTGACTCCATTTTTTCTACCAACGTTGATTGTAAAGTGATTGTGTCTATGCGTTTTTGATAGATTCACAATTTTCGCTTTTTCTAGTAATAAAGAGTCGTCTAAGTGACGATAGTCTGGAATTTCCTTATACCTAGTTGCCAACAGTTGTAGCTTTAATATGCTATTTTCGTCCCGGAGTTTGCTATTCTCTTTTTTCAGTGAGAGATAATCACCTACGTGATGTCGCACTTCATATAGTTTCCCTACTATGTATGTGTGACTCCCTGCGTATTTAGCTATCTGAAAATCGTTATTCCTTAGTATTATGAATATACATATTCCCTCGAGCAATAAGAAAATTACAAAATTTTGTAACTTCCGAAATATCTGGAATAAATCATTCATCGTTTTTAATGTTTATCTCGCACCCGAACAGATTAGTATAATGATTTATCTAAAAATAAAAACTGTTGATACTGGGTGCGATTAATTTCTCTTTATATACGTCAATGTTTCTGGACTCTTCAATGCATATCCTGTTCCTCTTGCAACAGCTCTTAAGGGGTCTTCTGCTACATGGAATTTAATTTTCATTTTTTCTGTCAGTCTTTCTGACAGCCCTCTTAGCAATGCTCCACCACCAGCAAGCCAAATGCCTTGCCTTACAATGTCTGCATATAGTTCGGGTGGCGTGTCCTCCAAGGCTGCAAGTATTGCCATTTCTACCTTGTTTAAAGATTTCTCTAGGCACTTTGCAATTTCCTTATGGTTTACTTCTACTGATACAGGTAGTGCTGTAACCTGATGCGGACCACTAACAACATATCCTTCAGGAGGGTTTTTCAACTCAACCATCGAAGAGCCGACATTAATCTTAATCAGTTCTGCTGTCCTTTCTCCTATTTTGATATTGTGTTCGTGTCGCATATGCTCCATTATATCGTATGTAAATTCGTCCCCTGCAATTCGAATTGATCTGTCAGAGACTATTCCACCAAGCGAGATAACGGCTATTTCTGTGGTTCCTCCACCTATGTCTACAATCATATTTCCCTCTGGTGCTTCTACGTCAATTCCTATCCCTATTGCAGCTGCCATGGGTTCTTCTATTAGAAATATATCTCGCCCTCCTGCATGTTGAGATGAATCGCGAACAGCTCGTCTTTCTACTTCGGTTGCTCCCGATGGTATACATACAACCATTTTGAGATTTTTGGGGAGGATGTTACCGTTTTTACTGACCATCTTTATCATGCCTCTTATCATCTGTTCTGCAGCATTGAAATCGGCAATTACTCCATCTCTCAAAGGTCTTATTACCTTAATGTCAGGATGGGTTTTCCCCATCATCTGTTGAGCCTTGTCTCCTATAGCAACAAGTTTTTCTGATTTTAAATCGATAGCAACTATAGACGGCTGATCGCTAACTATTTTGCCGTTTTGAATAATCAAGGTGTTTGCAGTACCAAGATCTATAGCTATTTCCTGTGTTAGGAATGAGAATAATCCCATGTTATATGTTTTTTAATTAATGTTTAAAGTGTCTTATCCCAGTGAATACCATTGACATTCCATTTTTATCGCAGTATTCTATAGATTCATTATCCCTTATAGATCCTCCAGGCTGAATAATAGTGTTTATGCCTTCTTTATGTGCTATTTCCACACAATCTGCAAAGGGGAAAAATGCGTCGGACGCCATAGATGCTCCTTCAAGATTAAAATTAAAAGCTTTTGCTTTTTCTATGGCGTGTTTCAGAGCATCAACTCTAGATGTTTCTCCAACTCCGCTTGCAAAAAGTTGTTTACCCTTCGCTAGCACTATTGCGTTGGACTTTGACTGTTTAACTAGTTTATTAGCAAAAAGTAAATCCTCAGTTTGCTGTTGGCTCAGAGTTCTTTTAGTCACCAAGTTTAGCTCGTCGGGAGTCTCTTGCTTATTGTCTCTGTCTTGTTTAAGAACTCCGTTCAATAAGGATCTGAATTGAGTTTCTTTGGGTTCAAAATTATTAAGTTTTAGGATAATTCTGTTTTTCTTAGATTTTAGAGTGTCTAAAGCAGATTTTTCATATTCAGGAGCTATAACAACTTCGCAAAATAATTTATTCATTTCTTTTGCGGTTTCAGAATCAATAATTTTGTTTGTTATTATTATACCTCCAAATGCTGACACGGGATCTCCTGCAAGGGCTTTTGTCCAGGCATCTAGTAGTTTTGAATCAGATGCGCAACCGCAAGCATTGTTGTGTTTTAGGATTGCTACTGTGGTTTCTTCAAATTCGCCAACAAGTTGTATCGCTGCTTCTATGTCTAGTAGGTTGTTGTACGATATCTCTTTGCCGTGCAAATGCTCAAATACTTTGTCTAAATCACCATAAAAAACACCTTTTTGGTGGGGATTCTCTCCATATCGAAGTTTTTTTACACCCTGCACCCTATGTGTAAAAACTGGATTTTCGGTTAGTGATGCGAAGTATTGAAATATAGCACTGTCATAGTGGGAGCTTACTGCAAAAGCCTTCCTTGCAAGTTCGAGCCTATGTTCTAGAGAGGACTCGCAATTGTTGTATATAATATCCTGTAATTCGTTATATTCGTTTTTTGACGGAATTATTACGACATCTTTAAAATTCTTAGCGGCAGCTCTGATGAGAGAGATTCCTCCAATATCAATTTTTTCAACTATTGCATTTTGTTCGTCAGTTATTGCTATGGTTTCTTCGAATGGGTATAAGTCGACCACTACTAGGTCTATCTCGGGAATACCGTATTCTTGCATCTGGGCATTGTCAGCCTCCGAATCACGACGCTCCAGAATACCACCAAAGATTTTAGGGTGCAATGTTTTTACTCTGCCACCAAGTATGGATGGGTAGGAGCTTAGGCTTTCTACACTACATACTGGTATGCCAAGGCTATTTATGAAAGCCTCTGTGCCTCCAGTAGAAATTAGCTCTACTCCGCAGGAATGTAGCCCTTTGACTATCTCATCTAGCCCATCTTTGTGGAAAACTGAAATCAGTGCGTTCTTAATCTTCTTTGTACTTGTCATATCATGCTTTTATATGCGTGTGCAAATATAATAAATTATAACTTATGGCTTTATACCTTTTAGTGCTATTTCTAGAGCTTTTTTTAATGAATCGTCCTTTCTGTATAGTGTTTTGTAAAAGGCTACCTCTCCTATGCTCTCTCTTGTTATATAAGCATATAGATAGTTTTTTATTAAGTCTCCAGACTCTTTAATGTCTGCAACTGAAGGTGTGTATGAGCTTGATTTTAAGCTATTAAGAAAGTCGAGTAAGACTTTCTTGTTTTCTAAGTATTCGATGATATTTTTGTCTGTGCATGTATTTTTTATTGCTTCCAAATTATCATCAACATACTTTAGTGCATATTTGTATATTTTTACATCATTCAGAGCAGAGTCTAAAAGTCGATTTCTTCCGTTGGTATCTATGGGAACAAAGAAATCGGGCATTATTCCTCCTCCTCCATATACTTTGCGTCCCTTACTAGTATAAAAGAGTTGACTTGAATCAATACTTATGCTATCTATATTTGTAAGCTCGCCGTGTTCATATCTATGCAAAATATCCAAAGTGTACTCGTTTCTACCTTGTTCATATGGTTTTTGTATGCACCTTCCGCTAGGAATGTAGTACCTAGCAGTGGTTATTCTAAATGCTGACCCGTCCGCAAGAGGTACTTGTGTTTGCACAAGTCCTTTTCCAAAGCTTCGTTGCCCTATTACATAGCCGATATCATTGTCTTGTATTGCTCCTGCGAATATTTCGCTTGCTGAGGCTGAATTTGAACTAATTATCACATTCACAGACAGGTCTTTAAAAATTCCTGTTGTGCTTGCCCTTGCAATTTCTTTTTCTTGATGAGCGCCTTCTGTAAATAAGATCATTTTATCCTTTTCCAGGAAAAGATCAAGTGTATTTATTACGGAATATAGTGAGCCTCCAGGGTTTTCTCTCAAGTCCACTATCAAGCTTTTCATTCCATCTTGTATCAATCTAGCAACATCTCTTGCAAATTCCTTGTCTGTTACTTCAGAGAATCTATTAATTTTTATATATCCGATCGTGTCGTTTATAAAGTAACTTGCATCTATGCTGGATATTGGAATAATACCCCTAGTTACTTCAACTTCTCTGATGCTGTTTGTATTCCTACTTTTTATACCTAGTTTTACTTTTGTGCCTATTTCGCCCCTTAGTAACATCATGATAGAATCGCTATTCATATTAACTCCAGCAACCAAAGAGTCGTTTACTGATACAATCCTGTCGCCCCAGACTAGTCCCGATTTCTCAGAGGGACCATCTTCAACTACACCAACTACCATTATGGTGTCCTCGAAGAGATTAAATTGAATCCCAATGCCTCCAAAGTCGCCTCTCATGTCTTCATTTACAGACTTCATATTTTCGGCAGATATGTATACCGAGTGTGGATCTAAGTCGCTAAGTAGGCTAGGAATTATGCTTTCAACAATGCTATCTGTATTTATTTCGTCAACGTATTTGTTTTTAATAATATTTACTATTTTGTCAATTTTGCTTTGTCCGTTTCTTCCAATTATAAACTGTTGGTGAGAATATTGCGATAGGCTCTTTACTGACATGTAGTAGCCTACAAAAGCTCCAACGACAAAAAAAGATGTGAGAAGGATAGCGGTAATATATCTATTTTTAGTTTTCATATGTCTTTATTATTTTGCTGTAGTTGACTACAATGTATTTTGTCAATTTAGTTTGGTTCTCATGAACTTTTTATTCTTTAGATGATGAGTCCGTCTTTTACGTGCAGGACTCTATCGGATTCGTGTGCAAATGATTCGTCGTGTGTAACAATTACAAAGCTTTGACCAAATTTCGTTCTAAGCTTGAAAATTAAATCGTGTAACTCTTTCTTGTTCTGGGAGTCTAAGTTACCCGAAGGTTCGTCTGCAAAAATTATTTTCGGCTTGTTTATTAGGGCCCTGGCGGCAGCGACTCTTTGTCTTTCGCCCCCCGACAGTTCGTTTGGTCGATGTTCTAGCCTGTTGGATAATCCAAGGTAGTCTAGGAGCTCTAGTGCCATGTCTCTGGCTGTATTTTTATCTGTTTTCTGTATTAATGCAGGAATCATAGTGTTTTCTAAGGCACTAAATTCAGGGAGTAGGTTGTGGAACTGGAAGATAAACCCTAGTTTTTTATTTCTGAAATCCGACAGCTCTCTTTCTCTCATATTTATAACGTCGACCCCGTCTATCTCTACAGTTCCTTTGTCGGGTTTCAAGAGAGTCCCTATTATCTGGAGTAGGGTGGTCTTTCCCGCACCACTTGCTCCTACTAGGCTCACGACTTCTCCTTGAGAAATAGATAAGTCTATGCCCTTTAGTACTTGCAGGCGGTCAAAAGATTTATGTATAGATGTGGCTTTAAGCAGTTGCATTGGAGCTTACGGTTGTGTAATGTCGTGTTCGCGATAGGTAAACTTATCTGCTGTTTCATCCTCATGGGCGTTTTCGTTGTCAAGAGCTTGGATATCCGATACGTTATTTTGTACCGTCTCCTCAATTGAGGATGTCAAGTTGTTTACATCTTGAGAAATATTTTTTTGTATATCTGAGACCTGAGTCTCTATAGTTTTAGAAACGTCTTTTATAGGGTTTTCTATTTCGCTGGAGGCGTTGTTTATTTCGCGTTTTATCTCGTCTGACGCTTTTCTGAATTCCCTCATGCCCTTTCCTAGGGTCTTTGCAATGCCAGGAATGGCTTTTGAACCGAATAGTAAGACTGCAATGCCAAGAGCAAATAGTAACTCCCCGGTACTTATAAATAAAGAGTATATATACATTTCTGTCAGATTTTCCGTAAAGGTACGAACTTATTAAATAATAACAAGTTTATTAAGTGAATTTAATTTATAGTGAGCTTATTTGTAGTGTTTGCTGGTTTTATTTTCCTAAACCTAAGTCCTATTACGCCCCAAAAAGCTTCATTAAAAATGCCACCAGTCATCTTTGATGTTCCACGAGTTCTGTCAGTGAATATTATAGACACTTCTTTTACAGAAAAACCTAATTTCCATGCTGTGTATTTCATTTCTATCTGAAATCCATAGCCTTTCAGCTTTATATTATCAAGATTGATGGCTTCAAGAACTTCCCTTTTGTAACAAATGAACCCAGCAGTAGGGTCTTTAACAGGCATTCTTAATATGGCACGTACATATTTGGATGCGCCGTATGACATTAACACTCTGCTTAATGGCCAATTTATTACATTTATACCTACAACGTATCTTGATCCGACAACTAGGTCGGCACCATTTTTAGCTTCATCAAGTAGTCGTAAAAGGTCATCTGGATTATGGGAAAAGTCGCAGTCCATCTCAAATATATAGTCGGCTCCCAAAGATAGTGCAACTTTGAATCCATGCAGATATGCAGTACCTAGTCCCATCTTGCCTTTTCGTTGTTCTAGGTGTAAGCGCCCAGTATGTTCGGCTTGCATTTTTTTTACAATTTCGGCAGTTCCGTCAGGAGAGTTGTCATCAACTACTAGGATATCAAAAGAAGGGCTAAGGGAGAAAACCTTTTTTATCATTATTTCTATATTCTCTTTCTCGTTGTATGTCGGTATTATTACAATATTCTTACTCACAATTATAAAATTTTTGGTGCAAAAATACTAAAAATACTCCAATTTGTTAAGGCAGTGCTAAAGACCCCAAAATCTGCAGTCTCTATTTTGTAATTAGTGTCTGTCCATAATGTCGGGAGTCTGAACTAGAAAGTTCAAGATCAAGGTTTGCGAGACTTTGTGAATTAGAAGTTTACTTGTGTAAATGACTAGTTCACAAAGTGAGCATAACGCAGATATTGGACTTAATAAACAGACTCTAATTAGCTTCTTGTGACAGGAGAGATAGACACAATAGATAGATGTGCCTTTTATTTTATAACTTTGTGTTCTATTTATTATAAAACATAGAATAAAATGTCAGACGATAAAAAAGTAATTTTTTCAATGTCGCGGGTTAGTAAGACTTTCCCTGGTGCTAATGTGCCTGTTATCAAGAATATACATCTTAGTTTCTTTTATGGCGCTAAAATAGGAATACTCGGACTTAACGGCTCTGGAAAGTCCACCTTAATGAAAATTATTGCTGGGCTAGAGACTAATTTTCAGGGAGATCTGCAATTTGCGTCTGGGTATACTGTAGGCTATTTACCACAAGAACCACAGTTGGATGATGATAAAACCGTTATGGATATTGTGAAAGAGGGAGCTGCTGAAACAGTAGCAATACTCGATGAATATAATAAACTTAGTGAGATGATGGGCTTGGAAGAGAATTACTCCGACCCAGATAAGATGGATGCTCTGTTGAATAAGCAAGCTAAGTTGCAGGATAAGATAGACGCCTCGAATGCTTGGGAGTTGGAAACAAAACTCGAGATAGCTATGGATGCCTTAAGAACTCCGCCAAGCGAGCAGATTGTTAAGAATCTTTCGGGAGGAGAGCGTCGCCGAGTGGCCTTATGCCGTTTATTACTTCAAGAGCCTGATGTTCTTTTGCTTGACGAGCCTACTAACCATCTCGACGCAGAGTCTATACTTTGGCTAGAACAACATCTACAACAGTATAAAGGAACAGTTATAGCTGTTACTCACGATAGATATTTTCTTGACAATGTGGCAGGCTGGATTCTTGAACTGGATAGAGGTGAGGGAATTCCATGGAAAGGGAACTATTCTTCATGGCTGGATCAAAAAGCTAAACGACTAGCTACGGAAGAGAAGCAAGCATCTAAGAGAAGAAAAACGCTAGAACGTGAACTAGATTGGATTAGACAAGGAGCAAAAGGACGGCAATCGAAGGCTAAGGCTCGGCTGAACAATTATGATAAACTCTTGAGTCAAGACCAAAAACAACTTGACGAAAAGCTTGAAATATACATTCCAAACGGACCTCGCCTTGGTACGGAGGTTATCGAAGCAATTGACGTTTCGAAAGCTTTTGGAGATAAGCTCCTCTATGAAAGTCTAAACTTCAAACTTCCACAAGCTGGGATTGTTGGAATTATTGGTCCGAATGGAGCTGGCAAATCCACAATTTTTAAAATGATTATGAATGAGCACAAGCCAGATAAGGGGGAGTTTATAGTTGGAGAAACAGCCAAAATAGCTTATGTAGACCAGTCGCATTCAAATATCGACCCAGATAAATCTATTTGGCAAAACTTTTCTGACGAGCAAGATTTAATAATGATGGGAGGGAAGCAAGTTAATTCTAGAGCTTATCTTAGTAGATTTAATTTTTCGGGTAATGAGCAGAATAAAAAGGTGTCAGCATTGTCGGGAGGTGAAAGAAACAGACTGCACCTAGCCATGACACTAAAAGAGGAAGGAAATGTACTCCTGTTAGATGAGCCTACCAACGATTTGGATGTTAATACTTTACGCGCATTGGAGGAGGGACTTGATAATTTTGCAGGATGTGCTGTTGTAATTAGTCACGACCGATGGTTTTTGGATAGAATATGCACCCATATCCTTGCTTTTGAGGGTGATTCGCAAGTTTATTTTTTTGAAGGTAGTTTTTCAGAATACGAAGAAAATAAGAAGAAGCGATTAGGAGATATTGCTCCGACTCGTATTAGATATAAAAAAATGGTGAAATAAAACGAATGTAAATGCCTGTATCTTTTTGTGACTATGTTAGTTACAAATGTTCAGGAGGGGCTGGCCAAGTTATATTGTACTATTCTTTTACTCATAGGGTGACAGATAGGGAAGCTCATTCTAAGGCGAGTTGCGCCAAATGGGAATTTTATTTATCGTTAACTTCGTAGTCCAGAGTGTTGAATAAGTAATGAAACGAGCCATGATAACTGAGTCTCACACAGGAGGATGATTATAAACCAGCAAAAGCCTATAGCCTATGGCTTACAGCTTATTGCAGAATATTAAACAGATGAATAGTAGCGTAATATTTACAAGTGATTCGGCTAGTGCACTGCAACAAGTTTTCAACGATTATGGTGTTGGAAATGTTTATTTTGTATTCGATGAAAATACGAGTAAAGCCTGTTTCCCATTAATACAAGATGTTTTTGATGGAAACAAAGGGAAGGTTTTAATGCTTCCGTCTGGAGAAAAAAATAAAACTATCGAAAAAGTCGTGAATGTTTGGCAGTTTCTTCATGATAGAGGAGCTACCCGAAAATCTGCTCTTGTGAATGTTGGTGGAGGTTTATTGTCAGACTTGTGTGGCTTTGCAGCATCGACTTTCAAGCGGGGTATTGATTTTATTAACATCCCGACAACCTTGCTATCTCAAGTAGACGCGTCGGTTGGAGGAAAGACAGGAATAAATTTCAATAATATAAAAAACGAGATAGGTGTATTTAAAATACCAAGGAAGGTTATAATAGATACGACATTCCTCAAAACTTTGCCAGAAGAAGCTTTTAAGTCGGGTTTTTCAGAAATGTTAAAGCACGGGTTAATACATGATTGTAGTCATTATGAGGAACTCACGAGGATTGATGTCGCTTATCCAGATTATACTCAACTATCTGATATTGTGAAAAAATCAGTTGAAATTAAACAGAAGATAGTAGAGCAGGACTTTAAAGAGGAAGGGTTGAGAAAGTCTCTAAATTTTGGGCATACTGCAGGTCATGCTTTTGAGACATTTGCTATGGAGGAAAATGAGCCAGTGCCTCATGGATATGCAGTAGCTTATGGCATGATTGTAGAGCTATATTTATCCTCAAAAAAAACTTCATTGTCGGACGAGGCTATGTCTCGAGTAGTTAGTTATTTGATGGATACATATGGGAGATTCTCATTAGATATTCAGAGTCACACCGTTCGATGTCGATTAATCGAGCTGATGAGGCACGATAAGAAGAATGAAAACGATAATATTAATTTTACCTTCCTTACAGATATTGGCGAATGTGTATATAATCAGTACTGTGAGGAGGAACTGATAGACGAAGCATTGGTATTTTTTAAGGATTTGAACGTTAAATTTTTATAGGATGACCTTGAGATTACTACCAAAAGTCGAGAGTGAGAGTAAGCTAAGTGTAAGCCTGTCTGGCTCGAAGAGCATAAGCAATAGGGTGTTAATAATAAATGCAATATCTAATAATTTTAGTTCAATCACAAATTTGGCAGCCTGCGACGACACAAGGTCGATGCTGAGCGCTCTAAACTCAAATGCTAATAGCTTTGATGTTGGACACGCTGGAACCACAATGCGCTTTTTAACAGCTTATTTGTCAGGTATGTATGGAGAGTGGGTTATTACAGGTTCGGATAGGATGCAACAACGTCCCATAAGATTGCTTGTAGATGCACTACGGGAGTTAGGAGCAGACATTGAGTACCTTGTAAACGAGGGTTTCCCTCCATTGAAAATTAGAGGACGTAAGCTTATGGGGGGAAAAATAGAAATGAATGGCGACGTGAGTAGCCAGTATATATCGGCACTTTTGATGATTGCACCTCGGCTTGCGGGTGGTTTGACAGTTACACTAAATGGCGAGTTGATGTCTATGCCATACATAGATATGACACTTAGACTTATGCGAGACTTTGGTATAAGTTGCTCTCGCAGTAACAATGCGCTTTTGGTAGAGGAAGGTGAATATTCATTTCGGTCGTTCACTGTCGAGGGAGATTGGAGCTCAGCTTCTTATTGGTTCTCGATAGTTGCTTTATCTAAATATGGTTTTGTTGTTGAAGTGTCGCCCTTGTTCAAGGATAGTTCTCAGGGAGACAGAGAATTAGTTCATATTTTCGAACAGCTTGGAGTTAGAACTAAGTGGTTGAATAGAAGTGTTATATCTATTGAAAAGATCGGGGGGGCGACATGCAGTTGTTTAGAGCTCAATTTAAGAAGTACTCCAGATATTGCACAAACCCTAGCTGTATGTTGTTGTGGGCTAGGTTTGCCCTTTATATTTACTGGTTTGGAGACGCTTAAGATAAAAGAAACGGATCGTATTTCAGCTTTAATAAATGAGCTGGCAAAATGTGGCTATTGCCTTGAAGCTCCTATTCACGGTTCTTTGATATGGTCTGGCAAAAAGCAGAGAGCGATGGAAGTTCCCCGAATATCAACATATCATGATCATAGGATGGCTATGGCATTTGCACCTCTGGGTCTTAAAAATGCAATTGTTATTGAAGATGAGGGTGTTGTGAGCAAGTCCTACGAAGCGTTTTGGAGCGATTTGCAGATACTTACTAATCAAGAAAAATGTTAGTTGGTATTTGTCCATAATGATCAGAGTTTCGCAAGCTATGATATTTACCCAGAATATGCATCAGCCCACTCTCGCTACGGCGTTCCTAAACTTTTCAGTTCAGACTCCCAACATTATGCCAGACACTAGGCAGGAAGTCAAGCATCAAGATGTATTAAGAGTTGACTTTTGTAGGTAGTTGATTGATAGATGTTATGATGCTATATATGTGAGCTCTAATTACCTCCTAGCCCGATTGTAATTGACAGTTAGATCGAGGATTTGCTTTTCCAAATTCTTTGAACAAAGTTCCTTCTGAGTTATGCGCCAAGTCCAATTTCCACTAGCATTCCCAGGGATATTCATCCGAGCCCTATCGCCTAGCCCCATAAAATCTTGTATAGGAATGATTACTGTTTGTGCATTTGATGCATAAATGTTTGATAATATGTTTCTAACGACAGATGCCGACGAAAGGTTGTAATATTTAGACGCCAGTTCCTTTTCATCGCCTTTAATTTTGTCAGCCCAGCCACGCAAAGTGTGATTGTCGTGAGTGCCAGAGTAAGCAATACAGTAATAATCTAGGTTGTGCATTAAATGCTCATTCTCCTCATTGGATAAGAACCCAAATTGGAAGACCTTCATTCCTCGTAGGTTATATCGAGACATCATTCCTCGGACTTCGTTAGAAATACTTCCCAGATCTTCGGCAACGATGTTTAGATTGCCTTGTTCAAAACGCAGTTTTGACAATATTGCATCGCCGTGCGCAGGCAACCATTGACCATTTTTTGCAGTTCCTTCATTAACATCTACCGCCCAACACGCATCGAGACCTCTAAAATGGTCAAGTCTGACAATATCATACATATGCAAATTGAAGCGAAGTCGTGCCATCCACCAGCTGTAATCGTCTTTGGAATGATTATTCCAGTCATATAATGGGTTTCCCCAGAGCTGTCCGTCTTTACTAAAATAATCGGGAGGAACGCCTGCTACCATTGTTTTACGGCCTTGGTGGTCGAGCAAGAATAAATGCTTATTCAACCAGGTGTCGGCACTGTCATCAGAGATGTATAGAGGAATGTCGCCAAATATTTGTATGCCTTTGTCGTTGGCGTATTTTTTTAGTTTATACCATTGCCAATAGAATATAAACTGTTTAAACTTTTCGTATTCAATTTGTTTGGCAAGTGTGAGTTCGATATACTGTATTGCTTCTGGGTTACATTCCATAAGTTCCTTGGGCCATGTGTTCCAGTGGCTATCAAACAACTCATTTTTAATTGATTTGAATATAGCATAGTTATGCAACCACCAATTGTGTTCCGATAAGAAGAATGAATATTCGTTGTTGTGGTTGTCAAGGAGTTTTTCTTTATTGTTGTATGCCTTTCTTAGAACGTTTTCTTTCTCCTGCATAAATCTGTCTGCTTTGGCAGTGCTGAAGTTAGGTATCTTTTTTATGTCTTTCTCATCTATGATGCCATGTTCTGCAAGATTTTCTAGGTCTATGAGCATTGTGTTTCCTGCAAAAGCGGAATCACTAAAATAAGGAGAACATCCTTTGCCACAAGGCGTTAGAGGTAGTATCTGCCAATAGCTCTGTTTTGTTCTTTCCAAGAAGTCGACAAAGTTGTATGCGCTCTTTCCAAGTGATCCTATGCCTCCATTGCTAGGAAGAGATGAAATGTGAAGTAGTATTCCACTATCTTTTTTATACATATGTTTATTTTTTATTTTTCGAACTTCGTTTGAACAGACTAACTCTAGAGGAGTCGGGGCAGGGGTGTAGGTGAAAAAGTGTTAGTTTAGAATTTATCATTAAATAAAATTAGTGCTTTTCTATAAAAGTCCAGGTATACGCAATTCTCTGTTATATTTAGATTCTGTCTATAAAGTCCAATATCTGCGTTATGCTTACTTTGCGAATACAAGTAAACTCCCAATTCACAAAGTTTCGCAAGCCTTGATATTTAACTTTCAAGCTCAGAATCCCGACATTATGAACAGGCACTATTTATTGTTATCACTACTTCGGGTCTTTACTCTTTATTCTTAGACTCTCTGTGTTATAGACAATTAATTATCAGTTCGAGCTGACTAAAAGGCAGAGCCTAAGCATTTGTTTTATACTGTAGTAGCACTTGCGTATCTAATCTCTACCAAGTATATAGCGACAAAAGTAATAGATTTTGACGAAAATAACACATAAAACTTCCGCTAAATGAAAAAAAAGAGTACTTTTGTCGGACTTTATTAAACAGGAAAGTATAAACAAAATAGGAAATAAGATGTCGAAGAAAGACTCAAAAAAGAAAGACGAACACTTTGCACAAGAAGTAGAAGGAGCAGTTCTTGGAGCAGAGCAGTTTTTAGAGAGGAATTGGCAAAAAATCGCAATGGTAGTTGGTGCCTTAGTAGTGAT
Source organism: Bacteroidales bacterium (assembly GCA_047974415.1). Classification (GTDB taxonomy): domain Bacteria; phylum Bacteroidota; class Bacteroidia; order Bacteroidales; family Prolixibacteraceae; genus JBKEAJ01. Next base: position 22,457 of record JBKECH010000019.1, read on the forward strand.
ATTTTTGGCATATGTTGCTTATGATAAGTTTGTAAAAACGCCCAATGAAGCAGAAGCCAAAAGCGCAATAGCGAAAGCAGAATTTTACTTAGCCAAAGATTCTTTGAATTTAGCATTGAATGGAGATGGAATTAACTCTGGTTTTGCCTATGTAGCAGACGAATTTGGAGGTACTTCTGCAGGTAATTTAGCTAAATACTATGCAGGTGTTTGTGAGATTCAGCTGGGGAACTACGAAAGAGCAATTAACTATTTAAAAAGTTTTTCAACAGATGATTTTTTCATTTCTGTTGAAAAGGAAGGATTAATTGGCGATGCTTATTCCGAAATGGGAGAAACAGAAAAAGCTATTAGTTTTTATAAAAAAGCGTACAGCGCTGAAGAAAATACGCTTAGTGCGCTTTATATGAAAAAAGCCGCCTTGTTGTACGAATCAATTGGAAATTATAACACGGCCTTAGCTTTGTACAAACGTATAAAGGATGAATACTATACTAGTGATGTCGCTAGTGATATTGATAAGTATATAGCTCGTGCCGAGTACATGAAATAAGCATGCAGTCGGGTTAAGGGTATTAAGTAAGAAATAGAGCGTGTGTTCATCAGAACATACGCTCTATTTCTTTTTGGTATTATCTTTGGTTGTTGTGCCAGTCAATGTTCTTGGAAAAAAACATTACTATGGACAGAATTATAAATAGGCCGATACTACCTGAAAGCATCGCGTAGTCCTCCATCTGAATAATTACATAAATGAAACTGTATAAACAGAGTAAGGTGGCAACGACAAATAATGATAATTTTGTCTTTTTTAAGATGTTTTTTGAATATGTCCCAATTAGAGCAATCACGGATATTGATGCAAGAAAATAGGCAACGAGAAATGAGCTGTGCTCGGAAATAGAGATGAGGAGAGTATAAAACATTACTAGAGCCAATCCAATCATGATGTACTGAAATGGGTGTATGTAAATCTTGCTTGCTAGCTGTATTAATAAGAAAACCAGCAATGTTAGAGCTATTACAAGTAAACCGTATTTGGAGGCTCTTTCGCTTTTTGCATATTCATTTACAGGCACAAGTAGCTTTGTGCCGAAAGAAAATTCTGATAAGTTGGGAAGTTTATTTATAAACTCTTGTTCAAATTGACGGTTTATTTGCAAGACTGTCCATGAAGCTTTAAATCCGGCCTTTGAAATTTCTTTTGTTTCGTCGTTAGGTAAGAACCTTCCATCAAAGCTAGGTGATGCCCAGTTGGAAGCCATGCTTGCCGTAGTGGTTTTGCCTATTGGAATAAATTCAAGACTTCCACTTCCGTTAATCTTTATGTCAAATTCGAAGTTTATAGCGTCGTTACCGTCGTGCACTAGGCTAGAAATTATGCTACTTTCTATGGTGTTTAACTCACTATTGCTACTATAAACAGGAGACATTTGAAGTTTTTTGTCGCCAAGTTTTGTTACGATGTTGTTTTTTATGCCTTTGAGGTTGGATGATTGAATAATGATTTTACTTTTGTCCCACATAATGAGCTCTGGAGATATATCCGCATTGAGCTTTATTGGAGCAAAGCTACCTTTAATAGCAATGTCTGATGAGTAAACGACTGACTGATAAATGCTGCGTTTTAGAGGTTTTGCATTGACATTTGCATCCATGCTCAGATCGTCGGGTAGGAGGTAGATGTATTTTGTCTCACCTTGGATGACGCTTTCTTTGCCTTTGTCGTCTATTGCAATCTTGGTGGGGATGTAAGGTATTTTCAGAATAGGTCCAGACAGTATGACTTCTTCTCCCCATTTGGAATTAATTTCTGAAACTACCTCTCTTTGTCGAACTTTTCTTTCCCAAATCAAACTTTATACAAAGTTTAAAGGAATTAGTAAAATCAGAGTTAATACCCCGACGATGAATATCTTTAGGGTGATAGATTGACTTAATTTACTTCCTAACGATTGGGTTGTGCCTTTGTGTGTCTCCATTATTATTGAATTAAAAGTTTATGTATAAAAAAAAATTATTTGAGCAATTTCTCCAAAGCTTCGATGTGTTTTTTAAATTCTTGTTCTCCTAACTTTGTCGTTCTGTATTTTGTCTGTGGTTTTCTCCCCACAAATAGTTTTTCAACTTTTATGTATTCAACTTTTTCCAATGATTTCAGGTGGCTGGCAAGATTACCGTCTGTTACCTCCAAAAGTTCTTTGAGACGATTAAATTCAATCGTTTCATTTACTGCGAGAATTGACATGATGCCAAGTCTGACACGATGGTCAAACTGCTTGTTTATATTGTCAATTATGCCCAAAACTATTATCTTTTTTCGTTGATGATCATTATAATGCCATAAACAAGGTGGAATACACCGAATCCTGCAAGCCAAAACCAGAAACTATATCCTGGTAGCAAGGCGCATATTAGTCCAGTTAGTATCTCGGCGTAGCCCAAAAAGCGTATTGTCCCTATAGTGTATTTAGAAGCATTGACAAGTGCCAATCCGTAAAAAATGAGCATTAATGAACCGCTCATGCCGTAGTTTTGTTGCCATAGTTTTATAACAATGTATGTCGCTCCAGTCAACAAAGGTATCATGAAGTTTATTAACAGGCGCTTGGTAGTGGAATCCCATATTTTTTCATTGTTTCTTTTTGCTTTGTTTACAGTGAGTAGTGTTGCTGTGACAATGCTGAGGGTGGCAATAGCTAGCAGTATTGTCAGTATTGACTTAAATCTGTACGAATCAATTATTAATATTTCACCTTCGGGAGGGAATAGGTATATTTTGGCTAATAGTGCTCCTGTTATGGCATAAAGACCTGCCATTATCCCAGATGCACCACTCAATGATATGAATCTAGATGAGCGGTTCATCATGTTTTTTATTGCGCTAATATCTTTTAAATAGTCTTTCTTTGTCATTTTTTTTCAAAGTGCTTTGAATTGCAAAGTAACAATTTTGTTTTCAAACTTCCAAATTTCAGAAGAAGAAAAGTGTAAGCAATTTTCGTAATGGTGCTTTTTACAGTAAAAAATGAATTTATATAAAACCCAGGTATTTGACTTTATAGACTGGCTCGAGGGAGATAAGGGTTTGATCCGAAACATGCATTAGCTCATCTGCTATGGCTCCCATCTTTTCAAAACAAACGTTTCGCTAGCTTTTGTTTTGCACACCATAGCGGAGCTATGCTTCGTTCACCAAACCCCTTGTTTTATCAGGCTTGAAGCCCTCGCTACGGTGCTCTAATGCATAATCTGAGTTGAAAGAAATTACTATCTTTGCAAAAAGAAAATAAAGTAAAATGGGCATACTTCTAACGGTGCTTGCACCAAAAATGGATACATATTTGTTGATGGCAATACTTAGTGGGGTAGTGATACTCTCCTACGCTTTCAATGTCATAACAGCAAAGACAAAAGTTCCGAGTGTACTTATGCTCATCGGTTTTGGAATGCTTGTAAATCTTTTTGCAGGGAAATTGGGCTTTCCAGACATGTCTCTATATCTTGAATTTCTTGGCAGTATTGGACTTATAATGATAGTGTTGGAAGGAGCATTGGATTTGCATCTTACTCCCGAAAAGGTGCCTATTGTAATAAAATCCTTGCTTGTAGCTTTGGTCTCATTAGTGCTTACGACCGCTTTAATTACGGGGATATTTATGTTATTTTATCAAAATATGCATTGGGTGTCAGCCATATTGTATGCCATGCCACTGTCTATTCTTAGTAGTGCTATTGTTATTCCTAGTATTTCGCACCTGAAAAAACACGATAAAGAGTTTCTGATATATGATAGTACCTTTTCCGATATCCTTGGGATTATGTTTTTCTATGCCATAAAAGACAACGCTGATGTTGGTTCGGTGATGATGTTTTCGGGCAAACTTATTTTTAACTTTTTGCTAACGACGGTTATCTCGGTGGCACTTAGCTATGTAACTATTTATCTTATTCAGTATATAAAGACTGGCGCTAGACTGATATTACTGCTATCTGTAATAACATTGATGTATACGTTTATGAAGCTGGAGCATCTGTCGGCATTGTTGATAATACTGATTTTTGGTTTGATGGTTAGTAATCCTGAATTGCTAATATTCAGGTGGCTTAGGGAGCATATTAGTGTGAGTTTTATTAAAAAACTCTTTCGAGATTTGAATATGCTGACCATTGAAGTATCTTTTCTAATACGAACTTTCTTTTTTATAATATTTGGGATGAGTATATCCTTAGGTTCTTTTTTGAATATCTACGTTTGGGTAATCAGTGCTGTGGTTTTACTTGTTATATATGTTGTTCGGTTTGGATCGATGAAAATTGTGAGATTTGGAAAATTGAGTCCCTCGGTTTATGTTGCCCCTCGTGGATTAATTACGGTGTTGCTATTTTATTCAATTCCAGAGAAATATCAAATATCAGATTTTCATACAGGAGTACTTTTTATGATTATCCTCGTTACAGTTATTGTAATGGGAGCAGGTTTGCATGTTCACTATAAAAGGGTCTCTCAAAAAGAACCTAAAGATTCGAGCGAAGAGAAGTCAGAGCATCATCCAGAGGAAGAGGTGCTTAACGTTTAGTTTGTCAGACCTTCTATAGCGGTGCCGTCATAGCTAAATGGAGCTTCTATATTCAGTATTTGCCAAATGGTTGGCACTATGTCTATTGCATTTACTTTTTTATTATAGCGTTGTGCTTTGATTTTGCCGCCAAGTATTACGCCTGTTACTTTGCTGTCGTGCACGTAGTTCGATATTTTATCTGAATATTCTGGCATATACGACTCATATAAGTCAAATAGAATATCGGGAGTTCTGCTCTGGAAGTAAGAATTCTGAAATCTAGTGTCTTTTATTTCTCCATTATTGAGAGTGTTGGCAGAGTATGCCGATCTGATTCCTTGGAAATCGGTTAGGAATTGTGCTGCTTGTGTCTGTATAACCGCAAGATTAATTTCCTTTTTCTCTATTTCCGTCCTATTAAGAATAACTTGGTTATCATCGAAATTGTGTATCCAATTGCCGTCGCCAAAGCGGTGGTTCAAAAATGCTTTTAATAGCACTTTGCTTCTTTCCATGTCCATGTAGTTGCCTGGTAGATTAAGTGCTTTGTACTCTTCGGGCAATATGGAGCTTGAAGTACTTGGCATTAGTATAAAAAGATAATTATTTTTGCCAACCTCTCTGTCTAGGCTTAATAGCAAGCTCTCAATGTCTTTGTCCAGTTTTATATATAAATCTTCCATCTCCATTGAACGCCCTCCAAACCATGGATTTGCATCGTCCATAGAACTGAATGAAATGCTAAGGAAGTCAGCTGTATTATCTTTACCTAATCTCTGTGTGCTGATAAGTCTTATTGCAAATTCTCGAAGCATCTCGTTGGCAAGAGGTGTTTTGCGGATGAATAGTTTATCGGACTCTCTATACTTGCTGATGCTGTATGGGAATGTGTTGCGTTTGTCGGAGAAACCATGTTCTAGCTCTGATTTGTCGTCATTGCTAGATTTATAATAGCTAGCATCGAGCGATGTCGTCCATGTATACTTATCCGAATTAGGAACGAAAGTGTTTCTGTTGAATGTTTCCATCATTTCTGTATCGACTTCTTTGTAGTAGGGTGCGCTTGTAAAGCCTTCGGTACTGTTTTTTATCCAGTAGGCTGCGTTGGCTGTTCTGCCCGCTCCCAATATTGCAGAATATTCGTTTGCGCCGACTCCGAAGACCTTGACATCCTCGCCTAACACTAGTTTCATCCCATCGCCAATGGTAAAAGACCTTAGGTTCTCAGGGGAGGGGGAGGGGATTTCGCTACTTGTTAGTTTGCCGTAAACAGCATCAACTTCGCAGTTGGAAATATGATCGTACCATTTTTTGCCAACAATGCCATTTTCTCTTGTGTATGAGCCTGTTAGTAGGGTTGGAATGTTGGTTTCAGGGGCCTGTTTCAGCTGGTTGTATATCACCTTTGTTAGGACTGCCCCTTGATTAAAGCATCTTTTAAAGCCTCCTTCGGAGAAGTTGTCCCAATATCTGTTTACATAATCTGGGCGCATATTGTCAACTGTTGCTACTATAATAAGCCTTGGCGTAGAGCTTTGTTGTGCTTTTGTGTTAAAGCCACCAAGAGTTAGAGTTATCATGATTATTGCTAATATTGTATTCTTCATAATATAGTTACTTCATTACTTTTAAGTTGTGCTACTTGTTTCCTCTAAAATATACTGTTAGGCAAAGCCCGTATATTTGGTTCTGAGAGAAAGACATAACGGACTGGTTGTAGATGTGTGTCCATGTCTGATTGAATCTAAATTCTAAAGATGTTGCAAATTTGTTGAAGTTTGCTATTGCTCCCAGCGCTGCTATCAGTCCAAATTCAAAGGGGTTGTCTATTTCGGCATTTTGATATGGCAATCTGTTAGCAAGGTCTGTAACATTGTTGGTAATTTTTTGGTCTAGCATAAATGCTACAAAAGGACCAACGTTCATCATTGGTCTAATCTTCCATTTTTCACCTGCCTCAAAGTGTGTTAGTAAGGGTATTTCAATGTAGTCAAGGCTCACAGAAAACTCGTCATTGTTGTCGTAGTGCTGTTTCCATCCTTTTTGTTTGAAATTCAGTTCTAGTTGTACTCCCGACCAGAATTTATTCTTGAATAGAGCGCTTACGCCCCCTTGTAGGCGTGGATAAAAAGCCGTGTTAAAACCACTCTTGTCGTAGAAATTTACTCCGCCAGCAAACAAGCCTCCATTGACTCCGTAGTTGAAATAGTTTATTGTCTTGTATATCTTTCTCACTTTTCTTGTTGTGTCTACGTCAAAATTTTGTGCATTTAGCATATTTGATCCCATGAGGACAAAGAGACTCAATAGTATATATTTTCTCATGTATTTAATGTTTTGTTTCTAGTTTGCCGCATATAACTTGTTGATCTAATCGTATTTTTGTTCGAGGGTCTGTACTTATGATTCGTTTCGCATTGTGCCTATTAACTTATCTTATTACCATGTTGTTGATTACCTCACTGCCTGCAAGTTCGTTCATGCGTTTTATTATGTTGTGTTTATGCATACTCAGCTCCGAGCGAACCATAGACGAGCTAACTTTTACAAACAAGACCTTATGTTGTATTTCGACAGAAGTAGTATAAGACGCAAAAAGTTTGCCTACAACTTTCTCCCACGATGAAATCACGTCTATCTCTTGCATTTTATGATGAATGCCTAGTGCATGTATATATGCCTGAAGCACCTCGCCTAGAGGCTGAGCTTTGCGTCGTTTCATTTTTTACTAGTGTTTATTTTGCCCTTTTCCACATTGAATATTGAGTACTTACAATTGAATTTACTTACTATCTGGTCCAAATGTCCCCGATTGGTATCGCTGATAAAAATCTGTCCAAAACTATCCTGTCCTGTTAGGCTGATGATCTGTTCAACACGTTCTGCGTCTAGTTTGTCGAACACATCGTCCAATAACAAGATTGGGTCTATGCCCGAAACTTCTCTTATAAACTCATATTGGGCAAGTTTTAGTGCTACTAGGTATGTTTTTTGTTGCCCTTGCGAACCTATGTGCTTTGTTAGGTGCTTTCCAAGCTCTAATAACAAGTCGTCTTTATGAATGCCAATAGAGGTGTGTTGCATAATTCGGTCTTTGGCGATACTCTCTTTCAATGATTTGGCAAGGTCTTCATTTTGCAGACTCGATTTGTAGCTTAACCCAACCTCCTCATTACCACCGCTCACAAAATCATAATACCGCTGAAATACTGGTATCAGATCATCTGCAAAACACCTGCGTTTTTCGAAAATAATATTGCCATACTCGACAAGTTGTTCGTCGTAAACTTCGATGGTGTCTCTGTCAAAGCGTCGTTCTTTGTAAAAGTGTTTTAATAGGTTGTTGCGTTGCAGTAGCACTCTATTATAACAAACCAGATTCTCGAGATATATCGAATCATATTGTGATATTACTCTGTCTATGTAGCGCCTACGTTCGTCGCTTCCTCCTGTTATTAGACTGCTGTCTGAAGGGCTGATAATGACAAGTGGCAGTAAGCCAATGTGTTGTGTCAGACGTCTGTATTCTTTATCATTGCGTTTGAACTGTTTTTTATCGCCTCGTTTCAAAGCACAGTGTATTTTCTCGATTTCGCCCCGACGTACATACTCTCCCTTAATCATCATAAACTCCTCGTTGTGATTGATGTTAAGAGTGTCATTGGAAGAAAAGTAACTTTTGCAAAACGATAGGTAATATATAGCATCTAGGCAGTTTGTTTTCCCTGTTCCATTGTTTCCTATAAAACAATTTATATTGGGGGATAACTCCAGTTCTGCTTGCTCAATGTTTTTGTAGTTGAGTATTTGTAAAGACCTTAGATGCATTTCTTGCAATTTTATACAAAGATATTACATTTAAACGAGAAACTACAATTGAACCTGGTATATGCACTAGTACACCACCTACGTTCTCCAATTTCTTCAAAACAAACGTTTTGCTGGCCTTGTTTTGCTCACCGTAGTTGGTGCTACGCATCGTTCTCTAAAACCCTTGTTTTATCGGGTTTGACGCACTCACTACGGCGTTTCAATACATATATTCCGTTAGGAGCATATTAAAAAGATAATCAAGCCTTAGCGTTCAAAACACAAACTAACGATAATCTGGGTTAAACTTAGTCAATACAATATAAGATCTTGGTCTTCATTCATTGTTAATTGAATAAATTATCTTTGTAGGAAATTTTTAAGCATGAGCTATAAGTGTAAGAATGATCCCTTTGGTTTTGCCGTTGAGGCGTACTATAAAAATGTAGATAATACTCCTATTATTGTTGCTAGTTCTATTGCTGAAGAGGAAGAGATCTTTCCGGAGTATTTTTTTAGAGACTTTAATTCTATGCCGTATCTTGAAAAAGAGGCTCTGAAACATGTGCGAGGTCGGGTGCTGGATATTGGCGCTTGTGCCGGTTGTCATTCGCTGTATTTGCAAGATGAGGGCTTTGATGTTACAGCTATCGAGTTGTCGCCATTGTGTTGTGATGTGATGAAGCTAAGGCAGATAGAGCACATCGTTCTTGGAGATGTAAAGACGCAGAAACTGCCAAAATTCGATACTCTCTTACTTCTAATGAATGGGGCTGGACTTGCTGGTAAGTATGAGGAGTTGCCAGCATTTATAGACAGACTAAAATCCCTGCTAAACGAAAATGGCAGGATAATTATAGACTCTGCCGATATGATGTATATGTATAAAGATGACGAAACAGGAGAAACTTGGCTCGACCTTAATGACAATAAATATTATGGGGAGGTTGAATATGGCTTGTCATATAAAAATGAAGCGTATAAAACTTTCCCATGGACTTTTTTTGATCCTGATACATTGATAACAAGTTTTGAAGAACAAGACTTCACATTAGTAGATTTTTTCGAAGGAGATTACTATAATTATTTATGCATCTTTGATCTTATACCAAAGATCCGTGATAAAATGGATAGGCACTAGTCAATCACAGTCAATTTATTATCTATTAACCTTTCGGTATAATCTTGAATAAGTGCCTTGATGCGGTTTTCCATTCGCAGTTTGGTTTCCAGGTTCGTGTTCACCAAATTATGCTTCATCATTTCATCTTGCACGATGTGATATAGCCCCACGGTTCGTTGCCCATCGAATTGCAACAAGTAGCCCTCTTCCATCAGAAGATATACGCCATTTTTATAGTTGAAAACAAAATGCTGATTGCCCGAAAGCATGTCGTTGCCAAAGGAAATGTAGGGCTTGCTCCCCAGCATGTTCATCACGGTGG
>JBKECH010000098.1:0-7996 GCA_047974415.1 Bacteroidales bacterium
TCTGCAAGGTCGGTATACGTAATGCTGGTTTGGTAGTTAAAACCGCCGCTGCCATCAGCACTCAGACTACCCTTGTCGCTAAACTTGTAGGAACTAAGTTCGCCCGTAGCTCCATTACGGTAAGTGTAGTGGCTTTGTTGCAAAATAGCAGAATTATTGCCACCCTCTTTGTTTTCGGATTGCGAGAATTGTAAAGGCGTAAAGATAGCCGGACTTTCAAGAATGCCTATGTCTCCTGCATTGGAGAAAGTATAGCTGTCGCCATTGCTTTTCACTCTGTAAGTGTAATATTCTTGTGAGCTTTGAGTGTAAATGTTGTTATCGGCATCTTTCAAGGTGCTACCCAAGCTGTTGCCTGCGGTGTAGTAGGAGCTAACATCGTAGTCTTGCTCCACAGAGCGATATAGAGCCATGCTGTTTTCGCTGTCTATCTGCTTAGTAATAACCTTACCAAAACCTAAGAACTCACGCTCATAGCGGTCTCTTACGCCATCAGCGTAGTCGAACTCTGTAATGCTGTTTGCACCGTCATCATTCACGCCATCATTGATTTCCAAGCTAGCCATTACCCACTTACCACCGGGGTGGTCGTAGGTGGCAGGGCTTCGTTTGTAATCGAGTGTAAAACTTCCGCCTAGGGGGTTTTGCACGGATTTCAGTTTGTTGGTGCGGGCGATGGTGGATTTATACACCTTCACCTTATCGGCACGGTGCGACACCACAAAGTCGAGGTTGCCATCGCCGTCTATATCTTTCAGTTGACGTTCATCTCTGGAAACCGAACGTGAAAGGTTTGTTCTGGGATTAAAGACAATCTTAAATTTAGGAGGAGCAGGAGGAGGTGGTATGGGTATTGGGATGCCTCCTGTAAAAGCAATATTAGCAGAACCATTTAAAGAGAGGCTTTCGCTTACTCTATTTACGCTATTGAGTCTGATTTCATCATCAAAACCATTACCTGTATTGAGCCTTACTTTAATCACATCGCCATCTCTAGTTGTCCAGTCGGGTAAACCATCGCTGTTTATATCTATAAAAGTAATGTCGGGTTGGCTACGAGAATGTGAAAAACCAAGACCTGCCTGAAAATCGGCATCTTCTTTGGGATGTGTAAACTGAAAACTTCCGCCTGTTATATCTCCCGTTTCCGCATCAACACTTAGTCCTCCACTTATAGGAGAGCCTGCAACTCCTCCGCTGGTACTAATGTCTGTGATAGCCGTTTTTTGCACTTGCTCAAAATCCCAATCGATTGCTTCGGTAAAGGAGTAGCCCATATTGAGCGATACCTTTCCCTCCTCAAAAGCCTTGTCGGGCAGTCCGTCGCCATTTACATCTATATAAGTATAGCTGTCGGTAGTATGGGTATGGGTTGCTCCTACACTTCCGTTTAGGTTATTTAGAGTTTTATTCTCATGTTTCTTTTGCACTTTTTCAGAAAACAACAAGATGGGGCGCCCTGATACCGAAGTCCCTTCCGTCCATGTTTCTGAATAGCTAATACGTCCATTGGTTTGAGTTTCGGAAGATAAACCTCCGGTGGTTGCCGTATATTGGATGCCTTCGCCTGCCAATACATCGGGATAACCATCGCCATTCATATCCATATAATCGCTTATCAATCGGCTTTCTGATTTGCTCCCTGAGGCATTTAAGCCTAAAACTCCTTTTACTTTTCCCCCTAAACTCGCTGAATAGGTAAAGGTTTTATTCTTTTTGCTAGGTGCTACTACTTCGCCATCTTGCATGGGACGTGAGTCAATGCTTGCAATTTCCTTGTCGCCCATACGTGAGGCACTTTGACTGTCGGCTGATACAAAAACAGCTTGGTCATAGCCTTGCCAATAGCCTTGCTCCATATTAGGGCGCATCATAATGAAGGTACTCTTGGTGGCATCATAGCCCAAGCTTCCTTGTAAGTCATCCATGCTATCTCCCTCTATATTATCAATCTCATTAGCTTCTGAATCTTCGTCAATGTCAAATTCAGACTCCAAATTCAGCTTGCTTTCATCCATGGGCTGACTAGCTCGATCCTCTAAATTGGCATTATAAGAAAACTGCCCCCAAGCTCGATACAAAGGTCCTTGTTGAAGTTTCGTCTCATCGCTAACAAGACTGTAAACCGAGGGCTCAGCAAAACTATCTTTTCCATCAATCCGAAGGCTGAGTTGGTTGCTTAAGTGTGTTGCCAGTTCATTATTTTCGGCAAAAACTTCCAAATAAAGAGTGTCGCCAGCGTAGTTCTCCAGCGTCATGGTGTCGTTGTTTGTGAGTATTCCTTTTTGAAAAACAAGTTGTTTCTTTGCTATCAATTCGGCTTGTTTCTTCACCGTGAGCCATGCTGTGCCGTCCAACTCGCCATAGGTTTTGGTGGGCAAGGGTAGGATTTGCAAGGAGGAATCTTTCAGCTCTTGCTTATAAGAGAATATTTTACCTATTTGTACCTGCTGGTTGTAAGTGCCATACTGAACAATAGGGTAATCATCTACATAAGACTTGCCGTTTTCGTCCATGACTTCTTGCCCATCCGAAGACTCTGTGTAATATAAATAAGGCTTCCAGTCGATAGCTTGCCAGTCGATATTGGAGCTTGAAGACACTTTAAAGGTTAACTTATCCTCAGTGGACAAACTAAGGTCTTCTAAATTGATAACATCAACAGTATCGGCATCCCAAGCATAAACAGAGCTCCAAAGTTCTTCCTGTCCCGTTCCGCTTTCCTTAAGGATGCGTACTTCTACATCATCGCTTGTAATAGGCTTCTTAAATTCACTTTCTATGTTTGCATTTCCATCCATTGTAGGCACTAATCCATAATTACCTGTCAATAAAAAGTCTTGCGATGCGCTGTACCTATAATAAGCTTTGCCATTGGGGTCAGTCAATGTGGTGGATTCGCCTACATAAGTAATTTCAGGACCCCACTGAACTTTATCATCATAGCCATTGTCCAAAGAATGCACTCGAAAATATAGGCGGTCGCCTTTTTTTACACTGATAATAGAGTTGATTTGTGGTGTGATTGTTTGATGTTGATTATAAGCAATGTCTTGTTGCCAAAGATTTTTTCCATTGTGCTGAATAAATACCCGAACGCCATCGGGGCTTTCGGCTTCGCTTTCGAGATTTTCCAATAAGCGAACAGGAGCGTTGATACTGATATTTCCCGAATCGGGCACATGCCATACTCGAACCGCATCATTGAGCGGATTTTGTTCTTTGAGCTTGGCTATTTCTTCTTCGGTATAGGTGCTAAAATTCAATGCATCAGATAGTGTCTCGCCTGCCAAAATAGGGCTGGGGGTATGTGACGAACCTGACTGAAAATGGGGCACTCCATTTACGATGCGATTGAAATAGACCTTGCCATTTCTGACAATATCTATCAGTCCATCGCTATTAGCATCGGTAAAATAGACTGATGTCTTGCTACTGGAGATACTCGTGCTTCCCCCAAAAGTTGTATTTTTTACTACATGAAGTTGCACCCCAAAAGTATTACTCTTTCCTTTGGTAAAGGAGAAGGTATTAATATTGCCTCCTACTACTTCTACTCTATCTGAAAAAAGCTGCTCGCGCCCTGCTATTCTACGGCGAAAGCGTAACTCTCCACCTTTGGCGAACACTCGGTCGGCCAGTCCATCGCCATCTATGTCCACCAAGGTCATTAAGCCCTCGGTTGTATTCTGATTATAATCATAATCGACACCTAGTGACTTTGCCTTTTCAATAATGTTGGCATTCCAACCAAAACCAACATAAGAACCGGCTCCCCATGAGCGAGTTTTTGAACCACCTACGGCATTGGTTTTTGCCCAATTCATTATGTCATCACCGCTTAATCTGTCTTCGGGTACGTCATAACTTACAGCGTCACTAAAAGGTTTGTATGTGCCACCACTCTCCACATCATCGTAATAGTCGAATGTGTGTGATGCAAACTCATCGCCATTATTGTCTAAATGAGTAATTTTGTCGAGGAGTTTAGTATGGAATACTCCGTCTTTGTATTCTAATGTATAAGAGCGAAGTACATCACCCTCGAATTTCACATCTACCTTGTCCAATAACTTGTTGCTACTGCTCAAAAATCCGTAGCGTGCATTGTTGGTTTTCTTAGTCTTTATGCTGTTGGACGTGAATACCACCTCTGTACCCGTGTTGTTCTTAATGCTCTTTAGATAGAGTGCTTTAGCACTTAGACTACCTCGCACGGCTTCATCGGCTTGCTCGTAGAAATACTCCATATAGTCGCCATGAACCTCTGTTACTTTCGATAGTTTCCACTCGCTGATAACTTCTCTAGTGTTGCCTTCTATGTCGGTGATGGTGCTTTTCAGTACTCCGCCATTGCCACCATATTCATAAACAGTTCCGTCTTTGCCTGTAACTTCCCAAGTGTAATCTCCAACGGAGTTTCCATGACGAATTATTTTTGCAAAGCTACCCTCTTTACGTGGGTAAAACCGCCTGTCGCTTTCTCTGTTTGCTTTCTCTTTGTGGCGGTGTGGAAGATGTATTTCATCACCGTCTTTGAAACCTATCATTTGTCCGTCCATGAGGTAGGTTTCTGTTTCAAGTTCAGAATTATAGCGAGGTACTCCCCAACGGGTTTCAACGCTGATGCTAGGAATCTGCAAATCCCAACCAACGCCTGCCCATCCGCTACCTCCATCACTGTTATAGCTCAAAGCTACACTCGGACTCATACCATTACGTGCAGGGGGCATTTCAAAACCATAGCTAGTTCCTGCCGTACCTCTGTTATTGGCTTGTGGTGGAGCAATAAGTTGTATTTTACCTGTGGGGTCAGCTGCCTTGATACCTGTCATCATTGTTGGAGCAAAGCCCGCTGTTTCGGGACTTTCGGGAGCTTTTATAACTCCTGCAATCATATCGGTAAAGTGAGTAGTACGAGCGTAGATGATACCCTTCTCGGTGTCGATGCTGTCTTTTTGCAGACTAGCCCAATGACCCGTTGTTTGGTCGAAGTAATATGCGTTGATGTCTTTCTCTGTGTAGCCCGATGGTAGGCTCAATTTATCATAGGCAATGGTAACAACTGCACCGCTGTCGGTAAAGTGTTCGCCGTGAGGTAGGAAACGATAGCCTTTAGAGCTTTTTGTGAGGTTGCTCATTCCCATATCCATTGCAGGCAGGTCGGTGTAGCGCAATGTGGTTACGCTAAATTCTTTGTCGGCCTTCAGATTTTTGCCCTCTGCTTGTAGTGCAGTTCCATCAAGAGCAAGCTCATTGTCTTTATCGGTTTTAAACAGACCGCTTTTGCTGTTGCCGAAAGGAACTAGAGGATAAATACGGTCGATGTCAGCAAGTTGTTTTGCTACTAATTTTTCAGTCTGCACACTACCATCAGCCATACTGATAGTAATGTCTTTCGATTGTGTTGATAATTCTGTTTCAAAATTGCCGTTAAGGGTTTCTATGCTAGTTCCACCAATCTTGATGCTTTTTACATTTGGATTTACGAAACCTTTGATGTAAAGGTTATTGCCATTTTCCAATGCGATATATACAACATTGGAGCTTTGCTTGCTAGTGTTGTCAATTTCAAACCTTACATTTTTCACCTTGTAGCCAAAGTCTGCTCCTTCGGGTAGGTTAAACTGCACGGTGTTGTAGCCCTGTGTTATGTTGGCAGGATTAATTTGTTCTCGTTGCTCGCTACTGTTGCTATCAAACTGCACCCAATATCCACCTGTGGAAAGATGGTCGTTGATGCATCGAGCCACTCCACTAAAATGTGATATGCCCTCTAGTTCATAAACTAGATAAACTTGGCTGTTTGCATCGATAGCTTTGTCTGCCCACACTCTGAAGTAGTTGTCGGCAGGATTGTCTATTTGCTTGTCGGCAAATGCTCCGATAAGACCGACTTTATTAATTGTTAATGGTGAATTGTTAGTGGTTAATGCGTCAATAGCCTCTTTATTAATTGTTAATGGATTTCCATAGGCGACGGTGCTTTGTGCCAACATCAAACAGATGAAGAACCATGCAAATATTTTATGTGATAATTTTTTGTGTGTCATCTCTTGTAAGTATTAATAGTTAATATTGCTTTTACTTGTCTTTATAATGCTGGTTATTAGCTTAATAATTTCTTCAGCATCTTTGTTTATACTCTGGAATTGTTCTATCTCTAAATATGCGGTTTCTTTGAGCAGTTCGAGCCAATAAAGCGTTTCATTGATTTCTTTTTGGGCAATTGACATTTTATGCACAAAGTCAGCCTTGCTCTGAGCGTGTTCCGCTTCTCGTACCATCGCTCCTACACTTGTTCCGCTTCGCAACAGTTGCTTGCTTAATATATATTCCTGCTTCTTCTCACATAAAAAGCGATACAAATTGACAATGCGAATAGCCAATTCAAAACTCTTATTTCTAACTATATTCTCTTTCATGTGTTTATATCTTGTTTTTTATTTGCCACATCACATGTATCTCGCCAATATAATCATACTCCTGTGTGAGACTTGTCTCATGGCTCGTTTCATGTGTTTGTATTTTGATAACTGCCAGATTTTCAGATGCTCGGACTTTCGGTCTTCCAATAATTCTGTATTTCATTAACCATTAACCATTAACCATTAACCATTAATCATTAACAATTAGTTTTCTGTTATATTCGCCTTTGTCTGTAATGATTTTAATCATAAATATTCCTCTGGAATTTATTGTACAGACTACATCGTCTATGTTGTTTGCAGGTACGTCAATCTGTTTAACCAATGTGCCGAGCAAGTTAAACACAAGTATTGTTGCCCCATTTTCAGATTCTATATTTTCCATGCCAATTCTGAATTGAGAACCTTTTTGGGCAGGATTCGGATAAACCGAAACAAGTGCCTGAACTTTTGCTTCCACTTCCTCACAAACGTTTATTACATTTGCTTTGTAGGTAACTTCCTCATTATTTTCGGGGTTGCCGATTATCACTTTGTAAGTGCCAGAATCACTTATTGCTACGATTTTGCTTGTCCCGACGTTTAAGCTGTCGCCGTAAACAATCTTATTTTCAGGACTATATATTTTAATACTATGCTTTATGTATTCGCCCTCCACCAAGCTGATTTTTATTGCTCCCTGTGTGTTGCAGTCTACATCTTGCCGTTCTATTTGTGCCAATATGCTACCTTCCTTGTAAGCGAAGGTAAAAGCATCGCTACCGCTACCGTCTTCATCCCACAACAGTTCGTCGAACAAGAAACGACCTTTTCCATACATAGCCCATTCGTTGGCTTGTATTTTTTTGATGTTGGGATTGCTAAAATCGCCTTTGCCTGTGGGGTCGATAAGCAAGAATACATCTTTGTTATCATAGGGGTCGATATTTGGCATTCCTGTCATCCCGTTAAGCCAAAGATTGTTGGTAAGGTTGTTTGTGCCTCGTAGTTCTATGCGTGTAGTTGGACAGTCTTGTTTTATGAAGCCTTTTGTTTTGAGATTACTTACAATCTCTCCCTTGCCTTTACCTTTATAGCGAACAAGTCCGTATTTCAATAGGGCTTTGTCGCTGTTGTCAAGCGTAATGCTCCATGTGCTGGGGTAGTATGTTGCAGCTCCGGTAAACAAATATGAGAACGTAAGTTCATTACCTTTGAGTTCTACTTTTATATAACGGTGTCGTATAGCTATGTAGCCATCAACGAGTACTCCTCTACGTCCTTTTTCATAGCGATAGACATAGCCGTTGGGGTCTATTTCAAAGCCGTAGTAAACTTCTGCATCAGAGGTGTTTGTATTGCTGAATCCGATAAAGATACTTCCTTTAGCTTCGTTGGTAATTTTTGATAGTGCCAGCTCTATGCTACCATAATCACCTACTAAAGAGGTGGTGGTGTATGCTAGAGTATTTATTTCCTCTCCTGCGGAGTTTTGAAGTGTTAGTGTAGGATATATGTCTTCGGCATCATCAAGAACTAGAGAATCTCCAACTTGCCACTCTGTGCGTTTGAAACCTTGATTGCTAACA
>JBKECH010000139.1:0-8856 GCA_047974415.1 Bacteroidales bacterium
GGTAGCCTTTTCGATATCGGAAGGGAAAGGGGAGAATCATCAGCAGGATCACCAAGGCGTTGGTGTATAATATAGCGGTCGTATCGAAAAGCAATCCGCCACGGAAGATGGTGAGCAGTTCAACAAAGGAGGCATCTTCAAAATAGCTTTGATTGAAGACATAGAACAGTAGTCGGAAAATACTGTAGAACAACAGGACAAGAAGAAGGCGGAGGGAAAGCTGACTATATGTTGACAAGCGGGTATTTTGATGTGAGTGCATGTGGAATGTAGTTGGGATTTAATTAACGGTGAGTCTATTATCAATCATTCGGGCAACATAGTCTTGAATGATTGCCTTAATGCGGTTTTCCATTCGCAGTTTGGTTTCTAGGTCTGTGTTCACCAAATTATGCTTCATCATTTCATCTTGTACGATATGATATAGCCCTACGGTTTGCTGCCCATCGAATTGCAGCAAGTAGCCCTCTTCCACCAGAAGATATACGCCATTTTTATAGTTGAAAGCAAAATGCTGATTGCCCGAAAGCATGTCGTTGCCAAAGGAAATGTAGGGCTTGTTGCTCCCCAGCATGTTCATCACGGTGGGCAGAATGTCTACCTGTTGCACGAAAGTAGAGTCGTTATAGCCCACCAAATCATTCTTTTCAGGCATGTAGAGCATCATTGGCACAGCAAATGCGCCCCAATCGGTATTGTATTTTTCTATTGAACGTTGTGATGGTGACATGTGGTCGGCAGTGATGATAAAGAGCGTGTTGTTAAACCACGGTTCTTTCTTGCAGCTGTCGAAAAACTTCCGCAGTGCGTGGTCAGTATAGGCTACTACTTCTTGTAGTGGTTCATCGCCTTTAGGAAAAACGCCTTGATATTTTGCTGGCACTTTAAAGGGGTGATGCGAAGATAGGGTGAACACGGTAGACAGGAAAGGTTCTTGAAAATTCTTCATGCTGTGGGCAAAATACTGTAGAAATGGTTCATCCCATATGCCCCAATATCCGTCGAAATCTTTGTCGTTATTATATTCATCTTTGCCGAAATAATCGTCGTATTCAGCTTGCTTCATGAAGGCATCGAAGCCCATGGAGCCGTTGGGTGCGCCGTGGAAAAATGCGGAGTAATAGCCTTTTTCTTTAAGCAAAGAGGCTAAGCCATGGGTGGCATTGCCCGAGTAGTCTGACAGCACAAAAGGGTCTTTTATGCTGGGGATACTTGTAATAATGGAGGGCAATGCCTCTATCGATTTTTTACCATTGGCAAAAGCATTTCTAAAGGAATAGCAGTGCTGACTGAGCGAGTCGAGAAAAGGGGTGAAGCCCTTGTAGTCGGGAATATCTTGATTGAGGTGTCCGATGTTGGATCGACCAAAGCTTTCGAGTATAATAAGAACCACATTCGGTTTGACTGTTAAGCTAGAATCGCCAGTGCAAGCTGGGTGCACCGCCGAGAAGTAGGCTGATGCTTCCTCCCCATTGAAATAAGCAACTTTCGTTAGGTGCGATTTTCCCCAAGTGCGAATGATGGCAAAAGGGGTGTTTAGCACTAGAGCCCGATGATTGTTTTTTTCAACATATCTCGATGCCGTGCTCATGGCAATGGGGCGGTCGGTGCCGAAGCCTCCTCTTACTCCTCCGATAAATAGCACCATGACGATAAGCATAAATACGAGATGCGAGACATAAAAACGCCATTTATCTTGCCTCTTTCTGTATGAAAAACGCAGGTGTTGAGCTAGAAATATAAATAGCGCAATGGCGAGTAGGCTCACCAAAGAAACCTGCCAATAGTCGACCACTCCTTGTCCTATAATTTCCAGTAGGTTATTGTCGTTTTCAAATTCACGGAAGAATCCAGCAGAAGTGCGGCGCAAAATGAACCGATAATACACAATGTCGGCAGCGTTTAGTAAGAGAAAAAAGCTGTTGGAAACCACATATAACCAGTGCACCTTGCTTTGGTAGCCTTTTCTATATCGAAAGGGAAAGGGGAGAATCATCAGTAGGATCACCAAGGCGTTGGTGTATAATATAGCGGTCGTGTCGAAAAGCAATCCGCCACGGAAGATGGTGAGCAGTTCAGCAAAGGAGGCATCTTCAAAATAGCTTTGATTGAAGACATAGAACAGTAGTCGGAAAATACTGTAGAACAACAGGACAAGAAGGAAACGGAGGAAAAGCTGACTATATGTCGACAAGCGGGTGTTTTGAAATAAACTCATATCTGTGTGAAATATTTAGGACGCAAAGGTAATTAAATCATCTAGCTGAACCTATCCCACGCTATATTATTCTTCTGAATTGCAGTATCTCTTTATGATATTGTAGGAGTCGCTTATGCCCAACTCGCCTGACTTACTTAAGTAGTTTCCAGCGTCTTTAGTATTTCCCTTTATTACATTTAGGATACCTAAATTGAAATAGGCTTCTGCTAGATCAGGTTGAATCTCTGTTGCCTTTTTAAAGTCTAATATTGCATCGTCAATATTACCCATTTGTGCTTGTAGATACCCTCTGTTATAGTATATAAAAAAACTCTTAGGATTTATTTTTAACGCTTCATCATAGTCTTTCTTTGCAAGATTAAAATCTTCGATATTCGTGCGGTCTTCGCTTAGGGCTTCAAAGTCTGATATGTCTGTGCTGTTATTGCTTTCTTCATTTATATATATGCTTGACGAAATGTCATTCATATTTCCCATACTCATAAGAATCTGGTTTGCCATCTGAATGTGGGCATTGCCTTTAAGCAAGTATGCAATTTCATTGGCATTATCGTCGTTAATTACCTTATTTAGACTGCTTATAGCTACTTCATGGTCTTGTCCTAAGAGTTCAAAAACGGCTAGGGTAAGATAGTTTAACGACGAGGGATTTGCTTTTGCTCTTTCTCTAAAAAACAAGGCGTAGTTCAGATATACTGAAGTCGTTTTGGTAGTCATATTTGAAGTTTTTAGGCTGAGCTTGGGTTGGTAGTTGTTGAATGCATTTAGCCTCTCCAACTCTGCCCAATAATACGGCGAAGTTCCTATATCGCTTTCTGTGCTGATATCAATCAAAAAAATAGGGCGCAAATCTATGTCTACGCGCTCATTCTGTATAAGTCCGTAATAAACATCGTTAGCAATTTCTTTCTCACTTCTTGGGACATTTCTGCTGTCGGCAAGCTTCAGTTTTAACAATTCCACCGATGGACTTTTCTTATTCTCGTCTTCATCTCTTTGCACTTCATTGTTATTGATGGTACTGTCGGAATGGGGGGGGGGGGAGGGCGTTTGCAAAAAAACTACCACCACTTTGCAACACTGAATCTCCGTCAATAGCCATAACAGGCATCCCATAGCCAGGGTTTAATCGTTTAGCAAGGTCCATGTCATTTTTGTAGTCGTCTCGCCCCGACACTGCTTTAGCAACGCCTCTGTTATAATAAGCTCCTGCCTGTGTTGGATCAAGTTCTAGAGCTTTGCTGTAGTCAGATATTGCACCTTCCAAATCCCCCAGCTGATGCTTGGCTATACCTCTATTATTGTATGCCATTGCATTTTTATTGTCAAGACTGACGGCCTTATCCAAGTCTCTTAAGGATTTTGCATAGTTCTTATTCTCCAAATATGCCAGCCCCCTGTTTAGATATGCCCTTGCATCAAAAGGTTTGATTATTATAACTTGATTCAAATCCTGTATAGCCCCTTTCATATCACCTTTAAGAGCTTTTACGTTACTCCTGTTCATATATGAATTCGTTGCTCTTGGATTCAACTCAATAGCTTTGTTAAGACTCTCCAGAGCTTTGTCATAGTCCTTAGATGTCATCTGCGTGAGTCCTAAATTATTGTAAATACCATCGTCGTATGGGTCAAATTCTAATGCCTTTTCATAATCCTTGAGAGCAGCCTTCGTGTCACCAAGCGCATGGTAGGCTAGTCCCCTGTTTTTTAGCACTTCTGGAAAAAAAGGCTTTATGCTCAGGGCTTTGTCGTAGTCGGATATTGCTCCACGATAGTCCTCTAGTTGGTGTTTAGCAACTCCCCTATGGAAATAAGGCTCGGGAAGGTAGGGCTTGAATTTAATTATGATGTTGAAATACTCAATTGCTCCAGTCAGATTCCCATTTGAAATACGGGTTCTCCCAACATTCATATAGTAATTGAGGTTTAGCTGCGCATCAACACGAGGAATAGTATATGTTGCACACGTCAATAGTAATATTGTAAAAATCTTTTTGGTCATTTCGGTAATGATAACATAAGGAATGTAATTAAAATTGTTCCAAAAGTAAGTTTTTTTATGTTGGTATGAATAATTGACTGAGGAATAATAAAATGTTATGAAATAAGACTGTGCGTAATAATTCTGATTTTCAGCGAAATATACTGTCTAGTCAAGTTTTAAATTAATAGGTGAATGAAAAAAGTCTGTGTATTTGTGGAATATTGTGTTTATATTTGCAAATAATGTGATAGTTTTATAAACTGACATAGATGAGATAAGTATATAGGTGAATAATCAGTTTTCAAGATAAGATATGCGAACAAGATGTTCGTGTAAATAAGTTTGGAAAGTACATGATGATATCGGTATAAACGTATGAGAAGATTAAGTTTTATTATTGTTGTGGTGTTTTTGTCAATCATGATTATAGGATGTGGATTGTCTAGAATGAAGTCCTCGTCTTTTAATAGGAGGGCGAGTAGCCGAAAAGAGATTCTAAATCCTAATGCTTCTGTAGACCCCTATTCATTTAGAATGGAGGGCTCTAAGTCAATAAAATCAAATGACCTTATTACTATCCTGGGCTTATCAAATGGAAGACCTATTGCCTCGCGTACAGATTATGAAAGAAATGAAGATATAAAAGACACTTTAGGCACAGGAAGTAAGATGCCGCAAGAGGAGCATGATTATGGAGTCAATATACCAGACATTCCCCGAGGTTATTACCCAGAGGGGGCTTCTTTTCAAACGTGGACTTCTAACTCCGATACGAAAGGTGAAAAGGAGTATACTTATGACAATCATTATGCTGAGATTCGTCAGTCTCCTTCATCTGTAGAGAAGAAAAATAAGGTATCTAAGAAAGGTGATAGGGTTCTTAGGTTTTCCAATACCTCAGGTTCCACAATGTCATTGAGTGATGTGCTAGCAAGCGAGCCACAAAGTCGACCTGCGAAGAGTCAAGTTGCAGTTAGTCAGCCTGCTGTGTCTCAGTATGGGAACACTCAGTCAATAAAAACAAAGAAGGCTGATGGAGAACAAGTTGTTGCGCCATCTAAAACAAAGCCCGTTCCTCAATATCGTTCGCAGTACCCTGGGTATTCAGGTTCACAAAGTTCAGGTTCAACAAGCTCAACTAGTAATTCATATAATATCCCAGCAAGACCAAGCATCTCCTCACAATATGGTTCTCAAACGCCGAGCAACCCAGGTTCTATAGCATCAGGGGGAAGTGTGGCAAGAAGCAATTCACAAAGTCGACCTGCGAAGAGTCAAGTTGCAGTTAGTCAGCCTGCTGTATCTCAGTATGGGAACACTCAGTCAATAAAAACAAAGAAGGCTGATGGAGAACAAGTTGTTGCGCCATCTAAAGCAAAGCCCGTTCCTCAATATCGTTCGCAGTACCCTGGGTATTCAGGTTCACAAAGTTCAGGTTCAACAAGCTCAACTAGTAATTCATATAATATCCCAGCAAGACCAAGCATCTCCTCACAATATGGTTCTCAAACGCCGAGCAACTCAGGTTCTATAGCATCAGGGGGAAGTGTGGCAAGACACAATTCACAAAGTCGACCTGCGAACATGACAAGCGACAAAAGTATTCCAACGGTTGTTGAGAATGGTTATTATGTGGTAATTGGAAGTTTTAGGTCTGCTTCGGAGGCTCGTTCTTGGGCACAAAGGCTTATTAAGCAACAATTTAAGCCTTTTATTGTGGCGAATGATGCAGAAAGACGATATCGGGTGTGTACCAATAGGTATGACACAGAGCAAGAAGCCAGACATATGGCAAAGATGATATCTCAGCTGTATCCCGCGTATTCAGATGCATGGGTGTTGCGGAATGAATAGATTTATTTGCTTATGTTTTGTGGCGAAAAATTAAATGCTTATATTTGCACTCGATTCTGAAGAGGCAATAATATAAAGAGGGATGTAAAACCCCGCCTTTAGGATATAATTTTAATGATAAAAAAATGTTTGTAATAGTAGACATTAAAGGACAACAGTTTAGAGTTGAGGAAGATGCAAGGTTGTATGTGCACAGACTTGACGCAGAGGAGGGTGATAGTGTTGAATTTAACAAGGTGCTTCTTGCCGACAATAATGGAGAGGTTACCATTGGAACGCCTACATTAGAAGGAGCTTCTGTAAAAGCAAAAGTCTTGGGGCATGTTAAAGGCGACAAGGTTATAGTTTTCAAAAAGAAAAGAAGAAAGGGGTATAGAAAGAAAAACGGTCATCGTCAGTCGTTTACACAAATTCAAGTAGAGACTATAGTCCTTTAATAAATCAATAATAATCAAAAAAACACTATAAGAAATGGCACATAAGAAAGGTGTAGGTAGCTCGAAAAACGGTCGTGAATCGGAAAGTAAACGATTGGGAGTTAAGATTTTTGGTGGTCAACTTATTAAAGCTGGTAACATAATAGTTCGTCAGCGAGGAACAACTCATAATGCAGGAATTGGTGTTGGGATGGGAAAAGACCATACTCTGTTTGCCTTGGTAGACGGTATTGTTGAGTTTAGAAAGAAAAAGAACAACAAGTCTTACGTATCGGTAGTGTCTCAAGCATAATTCCGATGGGCAAAATATGATATTATTTAACTCCTGTTCGGAAGAGCAGGAGTTTTTTATTTTACACAATACAAGCACAATGCTAAATTTGAAATATATCCAAGATAATCCTCAGGAGGTTATCGATAAGCTTAAAATTAAGAATTTTGAAGCAACGGAAATTGTTGGAGGTATAATAAAATTATACCAAGAGAAAAATGTAGTGCAAGCAGAGGCAGACAACGCTAAGGCGAAAATGAATACAATAGCCAAAGAAATTGGCAAGTTCATGCAGTCGGGTTTGAAAAGTGAAGCGGATGAGGCAAAAACTCAAACAGCCGAGCTAAAAGAGCAGATTAAAAATCTTGATACTAAGTTTGCAGAGCTGGATGCCAAGTTGATGGAACTTGCTATTAAATTGCCTAATATTCCCTCGAGTCTTGTGTTAGCAGGTAAAAGTGCGGACGATAACGAGATTGTAAAAGAGGGTGGGGTAATGCCAAAATTGACAGATGCCAAGCCTCATTGGGATATAGCTAAGGAATACGACTTGATAGATTTCGAACTAGGAGTAAAAATAACAGGCGCTGGTTTTCCTGTGTATAAAGGGCAAGGAGCTAAGTTGCAACGTGCTTTGATTAGCTTTTTTTTAGACGAAGCCACTAAAGCTGGATATACAGAGATTATGCCTCCCTTGATGGTCAATGAAGCGTCGGGATACGGAACAGGACAATTGCCAGATAAAGATGGACAAATGTACCATGCTACAGAAGATGGTTTGTATCTTATTCCTACGGCTGAAGTGCCTGTAACTAATATATATAGAGATGTAATTGTAGACGAGAGTTCTTTGCCAGTTAAAAATTGTGCATACAGTGCTTGCTTCAGGCGTGAAGCAGGTTCTTATGGAAAGGATGTTAGGGGACTCAATAGGTTACATCAGTTCGACAAAGTGGAAATAGTGCAAATAGCACGCCCAGATATGTCATACAATATTCTAGATCAGATGGTAGCTCATGTTGAGGGATTGGTGAACAAGTTAGAACTCCCTTATAGGATATTAAGACTTTGTGGTGGCGATTTGAGCTTTACTTCTGCATTGACCTACGATTTTGAGGTCTTCTCGGCAGCGCAAGAGAAATGGCTGGAAGTGAGTTCAGTGTCTAACTTTGAGAGTTTTCAGGCAAATCGAATGAAGCTTAGGTACAGAGACTCTCAAACTAAAAAGACCGTTGTTGCGCATACCCTTAACGGTAGTGCGATAGCTTTGCCAAGAATAGTGGCCGCATTGTTGGAAAATAATCAAACTTCCGAGGGCATAAGACTTCCAAAAGCTCTTGTACCTTATTTCGGGGCGGAGATGATTAGAGTCCGTCCATAAAGTTCAATATCTGTGTTATACTAATTCTGCAAATTAGTTCGTGAAATCTCATATATAATATCTCGTGGCTAATGTCTTGATAATTAATTGTGTGTCAGCTTGCTTGAGAAATCTTATAGCAAAGAAGTAATTTTTATTGTATTAAAGTTTGGAAATAAAAAAAAAGTGCTTACCTTTGCATCGCATTCAACAGAAAGGGGGCGATTAGCTCAGTTGGTTCAGAGCATCTGGTTTACACCCAGAGGGTCGGGGGTTCGAATCCCTCATCGCCCACTACATAAAACGCCAAAAGGCAGACAAAAACAGCAAAAATCCTACAATTCAGCGAATTGTAGGACTTTTTTTGTACGCCCAGTATGGGCGTAATCTCCTAGGTGTAAGTCCCTAGCGAGCCCTAATAGTGGGAATAGCCTAGCCAAGAGCAAGGGTGTCCATAGCGATGTAGAATCTGAAGGAAGCTGGCTGCAAAAGTCTGACCTGACGAACAGAAATCAGATATAAGGCGGAGTGTGGGGGTAAATCTGCCAAACAAGATAAAGCCCAATAACTATTCGGAGCCACACTTAGTAAATCTGGCAGGTATAAGGCGGAAAGATTACGTTCCTATCTGGGGAGGTCTCGCAGACGTGCAGATATTTTTTTAGAAGCATGGAGTAAAGCTAGCTGTGAGAAGTCAGCCGAGGACATAGTACCGATGTGAAAGCA
>JBKECH010000084.1:0-19063 GCA_047974415.1 Bacteroidales bacterium
CACATTCGTAATCTTCGCCTGTACCACTCATCTACTCGCTGTAGATGGGTCTTCATATCGGCTAATTTGTAGTAGTTAATCCATCCTCGGATGTATCGGGTTAGTTGAAGTTTCCTTTGTTCATAGCCCATGCCATTACTCCTTGAAGTGAGCTCTTTTAGCCTAGCCTTCAGCTTTTGAAGGCTAGGCTTATGCAGGGATAAACGGCATTTCCCTTTCCTTATGTAAAAAGTTTACCTTTTTCTGCTTTCTGCCTTGCATTAGGTAACATTCATTTACTTCTCGATTTGTTAAGGTTCGGACCTTCCCCATGCTTTCACATCGGTACTATGTCCTCGACTGACTTCTCACAGCTAGCTTTACTCCATGCTTCTAAAAAAATATCTGCACGTCTGCGAGACCTCCCCAGATAGGAACGTAATCTTTCCGCCTTATACCTGCCAGATTTACTAAGTGTGGCTCCGAATAGTTATTGGGCTTTATCTTGTTTGGCAGATTTACCCCACACTCAGCCTTCTATCTGATTTCTGTTCGTCAGGTCAGACTTTTGCCGCCAGCTTCCTTCAGATTCCACATCGCTATGGACACCCTTGCTCTCGGCTAGGCTATTCCCACTATTAGGGCTCACTAGGGACTTACACCCATGAGACTACGCCCATGCTGGGCGTACCAAAAAAGAGTGGTCAATTATCTACTCCCCCAGATGTTCTGACAGGTAGTTGTCCAATGCCGTACCGACAAGGTCTCTGGCACTCAACTCTCCGTCTTTGTTTATTATAAAATTGGTAGGTATTGTTTTTACGTTGTAGTTATTACACGCACCAATGCTTCCTTTCATATCACCTACGTTTATCCACGTCAGCCCATCTGTGTTAATGGCCTCCTTCCAAACATCTTCATTCTTGTCTATGGATACTTGGTATATTTCCAAGCCCTTGCGTCTGTATTTTTTATATGCCTCTACAAGCGCTTCATTCTGAATCCGTGAGGTAATATCTTCGGCAGACCAAAACTGTATCAGAATGATTTTACTTTCGCCTTCCAGGTCTGACAAGGAGCGCATATCCCCGTTTACATCTGGCAATTCTATTGCTGGATAACCCACAGCCATTGCGTCCATCATGCTCTTCCACCGTGCTGCTCGCTCTTGCTTAATTATTCCCATTGCTTCATTATAAATGGATTTGACATTTATTGATGCTGGATACACACTGCTTAATGTATTTGCAATTTTCTTTATCTGCATTGGGTCGGTCACTACTTTGCGACCATCGTCCCAGCGCTGACTTAGCACGTAGAGGCTTGTTAATGAAAAAACATTGTCGTTGTTGTTCAGGTACTCCGTAAAAGCCGTTGTCAGTCTATATTTAATAGCTCCTATGGAATCTCGTTTCATTGCTTGCGATAATTTCTTGTCATTATGGACAAGGTATATGTCAGTCCTAGCTTTTAGATGCAATAGCGATAGTGGTTTTATGGACTCGCTACCCACAGAACCCGACACATCATAAGATGATGCAAATTTAGAATAGTCTCCATTTACTACAACATTCTGCCCTGAATCTACTAACAATGTTATCAATGAGCCATTCTCCAATCTCAACTGATAGAAGGTGGGTATGGTGTCGTGTTCGGCAAACGAAAATTCGCCTTTGGACTTTAACTTGACAGAATCGACAGCAGTGTTGGACACCACTCCTACTCTTTCAAAGTAAAGCATTTTGCCTTTACCTCCATCAATTACTCCCGACACCTTAAAGTTTGTGTCCTTCTTGCTACATCCTATAATCATGGATGCCGACAAGATTACTAAAGATATAAACCTTCTCATTAATTTCTTTTTTTTAAGATTGTTATTCAGTTAGATAAGAATAGCAAACTGAACTCAATATAATATTTATTCAGTGCGAAGATAATATTTTATATTTTTACGGCTCAAATCTACCGACAGTGAAAATATACGACAGCCTAGAAAAGTTCGATGAAAAAGACAATACTATAATAACTATTGGCAACTTTGACGGGCTCCACAGAGGCCACAAGGAACTTCTATCTTTTATGACGAACAAGGCTAAGGATCATAAATTGAAAAGCCTTGTCGTAACTTTCGACCCTATGCCGAGAAAGTACTTGCAGCCGAGATGTCCTTATAGCCAGCTTCTTCTAAAACAAGAGAAAATAAGATTGTTTGAAGAGAAGAATCTCGATATTCTGATTATTATTCCTTTCGATGCAATGCTTGCAAAGCTTAAATACGAACAGTTTATCGAAGAGATATTAATCAACGGATTAAATATGCACACACTGATAATGGGTTTCGACCATAAAATAGGCTACAATGGAGAGGGTTGCTACAGAAGAATAAAAAGACTTGCAACAATACTTGGGTTTGATTTGCAACACTTTGATGCATTCCATCCAAGAGGCGAAATAATAAGCTCCTCTAAAATACGGGAATATCTGACAGCTGGAGATATAGAGAAAGCTAACGAACTGCTGGGCTATAAGTTCTTTGTCAGCGGAGAGGTTATCGAGGGTAAGCGAATAGGTCGCAAGTTAGGTTTCCCAACTGCCAACATCAAGGCTTCTAAATACAAACTAATACCTAAGAGTGGAGTATATTTTGTACATGTGCGTGTTGACGACACCTTATTTAATGGAATATTGAGCATTGGCACAAACCCGAGCATATCCGTAAGCGAAGAGACTCATATCGAAGTGCACATCTTAGATTTTGACGAGAATATATATGGAAAGATTATAGAAGTAAGATTACTTACATGGTTGAGAGATACAAAAAGCTTTGATTCCACGGAACAATTACGTTTAAATATTGCTTATGACGTAACTCTGGCTAGAAAATATTTCAATATTCTTGCGAAATAATCAAATAAGGCTGTCTATTCAAAGAAATATTGCTATATTTGGGAGGCTAAATTTAGCCGAAAACAAATAATTAATTTATTACACTAAATATTTTTCATAATGAAAGTAACAGTTGTTGGCGCAGGAGCAGTAGGAGCAAGTTGCGCAGAGTATATTGCAATCAAAAATTTTGTTGCAGAAGTAGTATTGGTAGATATCAAAGAGGGTTTTGCTGAGGGTAAAGCAATGGACCTGATGCAAACCGCATCATTAAATGGTTTCGACACTCGTATTATTGGCTCTACTAATGATTATTCAAAAACAGCAGGTAGCGACGTGTGCGTTATCACATCTGGAATACCTCGCAAGCCAGGAATGACACGCGAAGAGCTTATTGGCACTAATGCAAAAATTGTTCAGTCGGTAGCAGAACAGTTAATACATCATTCCCCCGATACTATCATCATAGTAGTTTCTAATCCAATGGACACTATGACCTACCTTACTCACAAGATCACAGGTCTACCTAAAAACAGGATTATTGGAATGGGTGGAGCACTCGACTCTGCTCGCTTTAAGTATTTCCTTTCTCAGGCTCTGGAATGTCCAATCTCGGATGTTGATGGAATGGTGTTGGGAGCACACTCAGACACAGGAATGGTGCCACTCATAGAGAACGCTACTCGCAACGGCGTTTGTGTATGCAACTATCTCTCCAAAGCCAAGCGCGAAGAAGTGGTTGCTAGCACTAAAGTTGGAGGAGCTACACTTACAAAACTACTCGGCACTTCTGCTTGGTATGCTCCAGGAGCTGCTGTTTCGGGGCTTGTGCAATCAATTATATGCGATCAAAAGAAAATATTCCCTTGCTCGATGCTCCTCGACGGTGAGTACGGACAAAAAGATATTTGCTTAGGAGTGCCTACAATAATAGGTAAGAATGGGGCAGAAAAGATTGTTGAAATCAAGCTTGACGACAAAGCTCAAGAGATGTTTAACTCATGTGTAGAGCCTGTTAGAAACGTAAATGCTCTACTTGAAGTATAACTTCTAAAAGATATGCTAAAGAAGGCGAGGTTTTAAAAGCCTCGCCTCCTTTTAGTAATAATATATATATATCCCTAAGATTAACGAGCTTAATAAGCTTTCATAAGAATTACTATAAAATCAATGGAAATACGAAAACTAGAAGCAAAAGACATCCCGGAAGTAGTCGAGCTGTGGTATAGCACTTCTTTAATAGCTCATAATTTTGTAGAGGCAGATTATTGGAAAGAAAATAAAGAAGCCATGGCTACAGAATATTTACCAAACTCTGAAAGTTATGTGTTAAGCCAGCATGGCACAATACTCGGCTTTGTATCCATGCTCGAAAATTACTTGGCAGCAATATTTGTTCACCACAAAGAGCAAGGGAAAGGAATTGGAACAAAGTTGCTAGATTTCATCAAGCAAAAACGAACGTCAATACAGCTACTCGTCTTTAAGAAAAACTGTAAAAGTATAGAATTCTACAAAAAACAACATTTCTCAGTCTTGTCCGAGGGGATAAATAAGGAAACGGGCGAATGTGACTTGTTGATGGAATGGCTTGATACCAACAAGTAAAAAAAACACCTTTGCTATCATTTAGTTTTATGGCTAAACTATTCCTGTAAATCCCATAAATGCCATTGCCAGTAGCCCTGCAACAATAAGAGCAATGGGAGTTCCTTTCATTCCTTTAGGCACTTTTATCAAGTCTAGATGTTCGCGCATACCTGCAAAGAGAATTAGTGCAACTCCAAACCCGATTGCGCTTGCCACGGCATAGGTAATACCCTGCCCCAGGGTAAATTCCTTTTTTATCACTTGTATCGCTACTCCAAGAATAGCACAGTTGGTTGTTATCAGAGGCAGAAATACTCCCAGAGCTTGATAAAGTCCACTGCTTACTTTTTTCAGAATGATCTCAACAAGTTGCACCAAGGCGGCGATTACCAATATAAAAGAGATTGTTTGCAGAAAGTTTAACCCCAATGGATCTAAAATACCTTTTTGTATTATGAATGTAACCAGAGTGGCTAATGTCATCACAAAAGCTACTGCTGCCGTCATACCAACAGCCGTAGATATTTTTTTTGACACTCCTAAAAACGGACAAATTCCGAGAAACTGAACCAGTATTATATTGTTTACAAATATGGCTCCTACTATGATTTCAAAATATCCTATTTCCATTTCTATTTTTGTTTGCGCAGTTTGTTAACCAACAATATTAAGTACCCTAGCGTAATAAATGCTCCTGGAGGCAAGATAAACAATAACATATTAGAGCTTTCGGGCAATAACGCATGACTCCAAACAGTTCCTGCTCCCAAGAATTCACGACATGCTCCCAATATAACTAATGCAAGGCTAAAACCTAGCCCCATTCCCAAACCATCGACCGCAGAGCTCAATATATTATTCTTCGATGCAAAGGCTTCTGCTCTGCCAAGAACAATGCAATTCACCACTATCAATGGTATAAATAGTCCTAAGCTATCAAATAGCGCTGGAACATAGGCCTCCATAAACATCTGTACAACAGTTACAAAAGTGGCTATTATTACAATATAAGCAGGTATTCTAACCTTGTCTGGAATTAATGATGATACCAGCGACACAACTATATTGGACATTACCAATACAAAGGTTGTTGCTAATCCCATTCCTAAGCCGTTAACCGCAGACGAGGTTACTCCCAATGTCGGGCACATTCCCAACAGAAGCACAAATACGGGATTCTCTTTTATAAAACCCTTCGAGAAATTTTTCAACTGACTCATATCACCGATTTTCTTTTATTTCAATGCTTTTATACGCTTGTTCCACAGCTTCAAGAAAAGCACGCGAGGTTATGGTAGATGCCGTTATTGCATCAACATCACCTCCGTCTTTAGCTACTGTAAGATTTATATTTTTGGGATTCTTCCCTACTATATTCCGTTCATTTTTACTACTATCCTTAAACCAATCTAGCATCTTGCTCCCCAGCCCTGGAGTCTCATTGTGAGATAATACCTCGTAGTTATAGATATTACCATCGGGAGTAAAACCTACCATTACTTGTATTAGTCCACTAAAGCCATTGTTAGAAAAACTCTGTATAGCAACACCAATCACTTCATTATCAGCGCCATAAGCCCTTGTGATTTCGATGGGATATTTAGCACCATCTAGGATGATCGAATCTGTCTTTCCTATGTGGTCATTCTCTGGCAGCACATTTTGCAGTGCCTCCAATTTTTTATTATTCTTTGATATGGATATCGGTTCCTTAGTGAGCTCATTCACTACTCCCAATACCCCTGCTGAAACAACACATACCAAGGTTAGTGTTATCAGCATGCTCGTAAGTGTAGATGCTTTTCTTGCCATATTACTTACCAAATCTTGAGGGTTTAACATACTTATTTATCAAAGGCACGACGGCATTCATCAGCAATATTGCAAACGATATACCTTCGGGATAGCTACCAAAGGCTCTGATACAGACAGTAAGTACACCTATGCCCACACCAAATATAAGTTGTCCTTTTTGTGTCATTGGAGACGTTACCATATCGGTAGCCATAAAAATTGCTCCCAACATTGCACCTCCCGACAGTATGTGTGCCAGTGGACTCATATATAAAAGAGGATTTACAAGCCACAAAATACCCGACAATGCAAAAATTGAAGCTAGCACAGACACGGGAATATGCCAAGAAATAACCTTTCTGATGAGCATGTATACCCCTCCGATTATGAGCATCAATGCCGAAACTTCGCCCAAGCTCCCTGCCGACAAGCCAAAAAACATATCCGTCAAAGACGGTAGCTCTACTCCTGTAATATCGCCACTGCGCATAGCTTCTTTCACTATGCTCAAAGGCGTTGCACCAGTACTCCCATCTATGGGCAATACCCATGACGTCATCGGAGCAGGGAAAGAAATTAACAAGAAGACTCTTCCCGCTAATGCTGGATTAAACAGATTAGTACCCAAACCGCCAAAACTCATCTTCGCTACTCCCATAGCAAACAAGGCCCCTGCAACAACAATCCACAGAGGTAGAGACGACGGAAGGTTAAAGCCCAACAAAATACCCGTTACCACTGCCGACAAATCCAAAACACTTCTGCAATTAGAATGGTTATTCATCAAAAACCTATCTATCAAATACTCGAACAACACACACGACACCACAGTGCTTAGCATTATTGTCAATGCTGGCATTCCAAAAGCATACACCGACCATGCCACTGCAGGCAACATTGCTATTATAACTGTAAGCATTATCGACTTTGTACTCTCACTAGACCGTATGTGAGGCGACGGCGATATATAAAATTCTTTTTCACTCATAATATTGACTACTTATACTTTTGCCGAGTTCCTTTCTTTTATGATATTTCCTGCTTCCTTTTTGCCCAGCCTGATATAATCCAACAATGGTCGGTTGGCAGGGCATGTATAACTACACGAACCACATTCTATACAGTCCATTACTTTTTCTGCTTCTGTTTTTGCCCACATTGCTTTCTCGCTCAGTACCATCAGCAAATGAGGCTCTAAGCCCATGGGGCAAACAGTAGTGCACTTGCAACAACGTATACAAGCTCCCCAATCGGGGCGTTTACTCTCTTTCTCGTCTAACACTAACACGCCCGAAACCCCTTTGGCACTTGGGGCAGAGAGTTTAGATATGACCCTTCCCATCATTGGACCACCGCTAATTACTTTACCTGCATTAACAGGTAACCCACCAGCTCTCTCCAGCAATTCTTCTATGGGAGTACCTACACGGACCCTTAGATTTAAGTGCTTGGCAAGACCCTTGCCTGTTACAGTAACTATTCGTTCTACGAGAGGTTTATTTTTCTGAACCGCCTCATATACTGCTACAACCGAGCCCACATTGGAAACAACGGCTCCGACAGAGAGTGGTAAGGCTCCTGATGGAACTTCCTTGCCAGTTACAGCTTTAATAAGTTGCTTTTCTCCTCCTTGAGGATATTTGACTTTTAATGGAACTATGCGAACACCGTTATAATCCTTTGATAATTTTTCAAGATGTGCAATAGCATCTTTCTTGTTGTTCTCTATTCCTATATAGCACAGTGGAACATTTATAGCCTTCATCAGAATACTTGCTCCAAGCATCAACTGCTCGCCTTGTTCAAGCATCAAACGGTGGTCAGCAGTAAGGTATGGTTCGCATTCAACACCATTGATGACAAGACACTCAGCTTTTTTGCCTTCGGGTATCATAAATTTCACATGCGAGGGGAAAGTCGCTCCTCCCAGGCCAACTATACCGGCATCGCTTATTTTAGTAACTATATCTTTTGCCGAAAGACTACACTCTTTTTTTATTACATCGCTTGTGTCTATCTCTGGCACCCACTCATCAGCATCCTCGCAGTCTATAACTACTGCTGGACGCGCAAAACCAGACACATCAATTATATTATCTAACTTTACAACCTTCCCTGTAACAGACGAGTGTACATTTGCCGAAATAAAACCATTGGACACCCCTATCAGCTGACCAGTAAGAACACGGTCGCCTTTCGTAACTGTCGCTTTTGCTGTGGCTCCTATATGCTGAGTAAGCGGAATAGTAACTCGCTTTGGTATTCCAAAATCCTCAATGGGCTTGTCTGCCGACAACTTATGCTCGGGAGGGTGAATACCACCCTTTGAAAATGTTTTTAACTTCATAATTATTCAATGGATAGTTGACCCTTAGAATTAGGAAGTATTTATCAAAAAGTCCTTATTTTAAATAAATACCCTCTAATCTGCAATCAACTAATTTTCTATTCAACTATTTCTGTTTTCACCTCTGCTTCAACTTTTGTTTCCCTTGCTGACGCTGTTGTATCTGACACGGGCTTGCTCTCGACACTTGTCTTAGGCTCTTTTGGCGGAGGGAAGTTACTTTCTATTATTGCATTTGTCGGACAAACTGGCACACACTTTCTACACAACTTACATCTGTCGGAATCGATAAATGCCAGGTTATTGCCCATGTCTATAGCCTCATAAGGACAGACTTTAAAGCATTTGGAACATCCAATACAAGCAACGCTGCATGCTTTCTTCGCAACTCCTCCTTTGTCTTGATTCATGCAAGAAACGTAAATCTTGCGATCTTTCTTAAAGCGTTTACGCATTTCAATCAGGAGCTTCGGACATGCTCGTGCACATGCTCCGCAAGCCACACATTTCTCGTCATTTATTACTGGAAGTCCTGTATTCTCGTCCATATACATGGCATCGAACTCGCACGCCACCACACAATCGCCATGCCCCAGGCAACCAAAGCTACAATCCGTTTCGCCAGGGTGATTCGCTGCCACAGAACATAGCTTCACGCCATCATATTCTGCCTGTTTGGGTCTAGATTCACAAGCTCCATTACATCTCAAAACTGCTACTGTTGGCTCCACGACGGCTGCTTCTACACCCAAGGCATCAGCAATTTGTAACATACAATCGTTGCCTCCAACAGGACAATACAATCCTTCGAGATTTCCTTGTGACACACAAGCCTCGGCAAAAGCACGACATCCTGCATAGCCACAACCTCCACAGTTCGCACCTGGAAGCACCTCGTCAACATCATCAATACGAGGGTCTTCTTCAACCTTAAAACGCTGAGTAGCAATATAGAGAACTATCGATGAGATCGCTCCTATACCTCCTATAGACGCCACTGTGAACAATATTGTTGTTGTATCCATTTTATCTACAATTTTCTTATTATTCTAAATGCAAATACATTTTGCAATTTATTTCTCATTGTGCTTAGTATCATATAATAGGGCAATAATACGAATAAAGACAACACGGCTACAAGCACCTCGTTATCAACAAATTGAGAAGCCACTACAAGCGCCAACAAAACCATAACAAAAGGCAATACATAAGCCAACAACACGGCTAGCAATCGCATGCTCTCTGTGCCTTCAACTTCTACCTGCTCGCCTTCTAGCAAATTTAAATCTGTATACTTCACCTCGACTTCTTTTTCGCCTTCCACAGTAGGATTTCCGCAGACACTCTTTACAGAGCACGCTGAGCAAGCCCCATTATCAACAATGAGTGACACAGTTGCAATACTGTCTTTCAGATGCTTAACATACCCAACATGTCTAATTACCTGTGCCAATTGCAATATTTTTAAATTTAACACCACAAATATAGGGGATATTTTTAGTCTGCGAGTAAAAACACAAAATTAAAAGACTTTGAATCTCACCTTTTTCACAATTCTAAACTCGAGGTCCTAGCTAATAACATATTGTGACACAAATAGTATT
Organism: Bacteroidales bacterium; assembly: GCA_047974415.1. Lineage (GTDB taxonomy): Bacteria > Bacteroidota > Bacteroidia > Bacteroidales > Prolixibacteraceae > JBKEAJ01. The sequence continues at coordinate 10,201 of JBKECH010000084.1, forward strand.
ACGACCTAGAGAATATCAATAAAATCAACATATTATTCCATTCCGTAGAGAGGTGTTGTCGAAGACCTCTATTCCCCATCAGTCTTTTCTTTTGTAATCTCGATGGTCAGTGTTATTCCCCTCTTTCCTACACAAGCATCATCAGCACTGTAAGGAATCGTAACGCTAACACTGTCGGGTACAGCACCACCATTCATCTCTATCACCTTGCTCCAGAAGTCTTGGGCATCGAACACCCAACCATCTTCGGCATCCTTGTTCAGGTAAGGTTCTAAAGAGACAGTCGCGCTTGTCGTTGTTGCCAACTCCTTGTCCCATGCTCCACCATTAGAGGCGTAAGGTATCAGACTATTAAGCTTATAGCCGCCATCTTTGAGGCTTGCACCGCAGACAGATACTTTCTTGTTACCAAAAACAGCTATACGGTCGTTGCTCACGGCATTGATGTAAATATTCGCTGATTCCGAACCTACACAGAAACCTGTCCTTTCGTAGTGGTATGTAAACACCGTTGTGTTGTTAGCTTTCAGACTACTTGATGGGTAAGACTTCGGATTGCTTAATAGCGTTCCACTCTCGTTCCACACCGACACATCTTCGATATCGGTATAAGGCATATACTCAACAAGGTTTATATTGTAATCAGTATTGCCCAAGCACACCTCCATAACAAGATCGGGCATAGTATATTGCAAACAAATGTGTTCTGTAGTGACGATTATAAACGCACTGTCTTGGCACAAATCGTTTACGATGATGTAATACTTAATCTTCTCCTCTCCCACAAAGCCTTTAGACGCTGTATATTCCACCATTTTTTTGTCATTTAGAACAGCCGTACCGCCCTGGTCTGGCGTGCCAATAGCATCCAATACTACATGGCTGTACGAAACGTTTTCCAGCGGATTAACAATAATAGGCTTGCCGTCGGAAATAGTTGCATAGTAATCTATTGCCACCACTTTAGGCAACACCGTTATGCTAACAATAGAAGACGTAGTGCTCTCGCAAACACCACTTTGGACTATAGCTCTAAACTGATAGACAGAGTCGATTTTGGAATTGTTGGTCAGATTTGCAGTCGTGTATGTCGCCAGTCTCACTCCGTCGGGGATTGCTGTTTCCCAAGTTATTCCATTGTCTTTAGACATCTCCCAGTACAAGATTTCGCCAACATAGTTGCTTAGCGTTATCTCAGTTGCAGTGTTGTTACAGATTTTTCCTGCTGTGGCCGTGGCCGTCCCTCCCTCACTCTCAGGACTGACGCTTATTGTGGCTACTTCTGATGTTGCCTCGGCACTTACTCCATTCTGCACTACTGCTCGGTAAGAAGTCGTGACTGTCAGGTTCTCTGCTGTATATGTTGCTCCTGTATTGTCGATTTCTACAATGTTTGCAAAGTCATCGGTAGAACTCTCCCAACGAACAACAGTGCCTGTATGTCCACTCAGACTCAGCTCTGTACTATTGTCCCCAATGCAAACTGCTGTAGCATTCGGGCTAAGACTTCCTCCTGCTGTTGGAGCATCAACATTTATGACAACGGTATTAGAGCTCGCTTCCAAGCACTCGCCACTTTTTACTAGCGCTCGATAGTAAGTTGTTGCTGTCAAGTTTTCTGCTGTATAAGTAGACTCTGTATTATCAATTGAAGTAGGTGTAGCAAAATCACTGCTTGCAGAACTCTCCCAACGAACAATATCTCCAACATAATCTTTTAAGGTCAAGACTGTAGAGTTAGTACCAGAAGCTACGGTTGACGTCTCTGGCGTGATGCTCCCTCCATCACTCTCAGGACTGACGCTTATTTTAGTAACAGTAGATGTGTCCATACACACGCCATTTGTTACTACTGCTCGATAGAAATAATAAGTTATACCGTCGGTAGCGCTTAGTGCGTCTGTCTCCAACTCGCTTGAAGTCTTAGATATTAGGTCAGTATATCCATCAGCAGCAGGCACATCGCCAGTGTCATTACTTGCTTGTTGCCACTGGATAGTTCCAGAATAGCCTGTCAATTCTAGTTCAGCAGCAGTGCCAGTGCATAACTCCGATGTTGTAGCTGAGCTTGTACCTCCCACACTTGCTGGCACTACCTTAACGGTAGTAACATTAGATATTTCACTACACACGCCATTTGTTACTACTGCTCGATAGAAATAATAAGTTACACCGTCGGTAGCGCTTAGTACGTCTGTTTCTAACTCGCTTGAAGTCTCGTCAGTCAAATTAACATACTCAAAGTCAGCAGGATTGTCGCCAGTGTTATTACTTGCTTGTTGCCATTGGATGTCTCCAATAGAATTACTAAGCTTAATAAGCGCGGTGGAGCCAGCACATAGCTCAGCGGTCTCTGTCGAGCTTGTACCATTTGTACTTTCAGGGTATACCGTAACTCTAGTAATATCAGATGTGCTTGCATCACAAGTTCCATTTTTTACTACTGCTCGATAGAAATAGTAAGTAGGATTATTGTCGATAACACCTAGTCTTACTGTTTTTATCTTGCTTGCAGTCTTACCGAGGTTAGTATACTCAGCATCGCTAGGATCGGAACCTGAAACATTGACAGCTTGTTGCCACTGAATATCGCCAGTATAGTTTGCCAATTCTAGTTCAGCAGCAGTGCCAGAGCATATTTCAGATGTTGTAGCTGAGCTTCTCCCTCCCACGCTCGCTGTATATACAGTAACTCTAGTAACATCGGATGTGTCTGTAGTACACACACTGTTTGTTACTACTGCTCGATAGAAATAATAAGATGTGTCGTTATTGATAACACTCAGTGCATCCGTCTCTATCTCTTCTACGGTCTTACCTTCTAAGTTAGTATATGCCTCAGCAGAGGGCTCAGCACCAATATTATTACTTGCTTGTTGCCACTGGATAGTTCCCTTCTCGCCTTTGAGCTTTAAACTTGCTGGAGAGTTGTCACATATCTCATAAGATAAAGCGGCACTTTGTCCTCCCACACTTGCAGGATATGCCGTAACGGTCGTAACAGTAGACGTGCTACTACACACTCCATTTGTTACTATTGCCCGATAGTAATAATAAGTTGTTCTGAGAGTAGCATCTAGGGCTAAACTGCTGTATACATCAGAAGTAGCGCCATCTATATTAAAATAGTCAACATCTTTAGTTGGGACAACTCCTGTTCTATTGCTTGCTCTTTGCCATTGAATTTCACCTACAAAGTCTTCAAGCTTTATTTCTGTACTTGAGCCAGTGCATAACTCCGATGTTATAGCAGAGCTTGTGCCGCCCACGCTCTCAGGATATGCCGTAACGGTCGTAACAGTAGATGTGTCCATACACACGCCATTTGTTACTACTGCTCGATAGAAATAATAAGTTATACCGTCGGTAGCGCTTAGTGCGTCTGTTTCTAACTCGCTTGAAGTCTCGTCAGTCAAATTAACATAGTCATCATCAGTAACAGACTCAACACCATCGCTATTACTTGCTCTTTGCCATTGAATTTCACCTACAAAGCCCTCAAGCTTTAGTTCTGTACTTGAGCCAGTGCATAGTTCATCCTCTATTGCAGAGCTTTCTCCTCCTTCACGAGAATATACAGTCACCATGGTGGTGTTAGATATTTCACTACAAACCCCATTTGTTACGACTGCCCTGTAAAAATAGTAAGTCGTGTCGTTATTTATAACATTTAGTGCGGCTGTCTCTAGATCGCTTGAAATTTTAGTATCCAAATCAGCATACTCAACGTCAGCAGGATTATCGCCAGTGTTATTACTTGCTTGTTGCCATTGGATATCTCCAATATAGTCTGTAAGTTTAAGTTCTGCCGCTGAGCCAGTGCATAGCTCCGATGTTGTAGCAGAGCTTGTACCGCCCACGCTCTCAGGATATGCCGTAACGGTCGTAACAGTAGATGTGTCCATACACACGCCATTTGTTACTACTGCTCGATAGAAATAATAAGTTATACCGTCGGTAGCGCTTAGTGCGTCTGTCTCCAACTCGCTTGAAGTCTTAGATATTAGGTCAGTATATCCATCAGCAACAGGCACATCGCCAGTGTTATTACTTGCTTGTTGCCACTGGATAGTTCCGGAATGGCCCGTCAATTCTAGTTCAGCAGCAGTGCCAGAGCATATTTCAGATGTTGTAGATGAGCTTGTACCTCCCATACTTGCTGGATATACAGTTATTTTGCTTACGTTTGAATAGCCACTACTTTCACCGCTTGTTACAAGTGCACGATAGCAATAATAAGTCGTCTGATTATTGATTACAGGGCTCGCTATTGTCAGAACATCCTCAGTAGCAGCTTCGATATTAGAGTATTCGGCATCAATAGGTTTGTCGCTTGTGTTTTTCACTGCTCTTTGCCATTGGATAGTTCCAGTATAATTTTCAAGCTTCAGTTGTGCATCCGAGCCATCACACAGTCTGTCTTCAATAGCAGAGCTAGTACCTGCAGTGCTTGCGGGATGTATGCTTACTTTTGCAACAGTAGAATTAAGCTCCCCACACACTCCGTTTGTTACTATGGCTCGATAGAAATAATAAGTTATGTTGTTATCGACAGCGACTAAAACGTCTGTGTAATAATCTATGTTTGTACCATTATTTATGACATTTGAGAAGTCACCATCCGAGGGAGTCTCGCCAGTGCTGTTACTTGTCACTTGCCATTGGATAGTTCCGACAGATCCAGAAAGGCTTAGTTTGGTTTGCGAGCCCGTTTGTAGGCTTTCGTCTTCGGCAGAGGCTGTTCCGCCTACGCTTGTGGCATATATAGTTATGACACTCATTGTTGATGTGTCTGGCTCACATTCTCCACTTTTTACTATCGCTCGATAATAATAATAGGTAATATCATTGCTTGCGACTAGATTTCCAGTTTCTAAAGTGCTTGCTGTAGCTCCATCGACATTCGAGAATTTATCATCAGAAGGTGTAACACCAGTGCTGTTGCTTGCTCTTTGCCATTGGATATTTCCAACAGGACCATCGAGATACAGGCTAGTGCCTGCACCTGTGCATAATTCTGATGTGGCAGGATTTGCTACTCCTGCCACAGAAGGAGGATTTACGTTTACAGTAATTTCATCTAGGACAGAGGGTTCAATACAATCGCCATGAGCATCTAGCAAGCTATAGCCTTTCAAATAATAACTCTCTGTACTGCTAGGACTTACCGTAAACCTTATGCTAGCACCATCGCCTAAAACAGAATCTACACCTTGAACTTTTGTATTGTCAGCTGTATTATATAGCCAATATACTACTCCATCTTTGCTAGCATCAGTCTCTAGAACGGCATCTTCGCCATCGCAGATTTCGGTGATCTCATCGAGGAACTTCGAGGTATTATCTAACCTTTCTGACATGGGGCCTCCATCACTTATTTCCCAGCCGTTTGTTATGAGATTTTCGCGCGCATCGGCTCCTGCACAATACACACTACTCCCCCCATTAAGTTTTACATTCGTCCGATTTTGACTATTCCAGCCTATCAGCAATGCATCATAGTTGACAACTGACAATCCAGCTTCTTCAAACATATTCTCGGCAGTTGTTAAAGAAGAGATATTCCAAGAACTGATATCCTGATCAAAAGACTTTACTTTTTGAAACATCTTTCTCATATCAGTAACAGATTGGGTCTTATCGCCCCAATCCAAGGGCTGTCCTCCATTATTGAATGCTGTCGCCTGCTGAAACATAAATCTTGTAGACGTCACACTACTAAGATCCCAATCGCTAACATCTTGGTTGAAGGAAGATGCCTGATAAAACATGTCTTCCATAGTTGTAACAAGGCTTGTAGTCGCTCCCCATGTCAAGGGTTTTTCTCCATTGTTAGTTTTTTCCCCATTGTTGAAAGATGACGCCTTAGAAAACATTGCTTGCATATCTGTTACGCTACTAAGATCCCAAGTGCTGATATCCTGATTGAAAGATGATGCCAGATAAAACATTTCTTTCATGGTAGTAACCGAGCCTACAGTCGCTCCCCATGTCAAGGGTTTATCCTCATTATCAAGCACTCCCCCATTATTAAAAGCAGAGGCTTCATAGAACATCTGGAACATATTAGTTACGCTACTAAGATCCCAAGAGCTAATATCTTGATTGAAGGAAGATGCCTGATAAAACATCTTTTCCATAGTTGTAACATGTTTAGTGTTCGCTCCCCAGTCTAAGGCCTCTCCTCCATTGTTAAAAGCCGTTGCCTGTTGAAACATAAATCTCATAGTCGTCACACCGCTAACATCCCAAGAGCTAACATCTTGGTTGAATAAGGATGCCTTATAAAACATATCTTCCATGGTAGTCACAGAACTAGTTGTCACTCCCCAGTCTAAAGCCTCTCCTCCATTATTAAAGACGCTTGCTTCCTGAAACATCTGAGACATGTCTTTAGTACTATAAACATTCCAAGAACTAATATTTTGATTGAAAGAAGAAGCTCTACAAAACATCTCCTCCATATCCACAACCGATGCTGTAGTTTCTCCCCATGCCAATGCTTTCCCTCCATTATTAAAGGCAGAGGCATCTTTAAACATCTGAGACATATCTTCAACACTTGTAACGTCCCAGGAGCTAAGGTCTTGATTGAAAGATGATGCCTTCTCAAACATCTTTTCCATATTCTCAACAGAGTTAGTCCTTGCTCCCCAGTCCAAGGCTACTCCTCCATTGTTGAAAGCCGTTGCCTCCTGAAACATATACCTCATAGTCCTTACACTACTAACATCCCAAGAGCTAACATCTTGATTGAAGGAAGATGCCAGATAAAACATGTCTTCCATATTAATAACAGAGCTAGTCTTCGCCCCCCAGTCTAAGGCTACCCCTCCATTGTTGAAAGCCGTTGCATTATTAAACATCCTTTTCATGATCTTCACACTACTAATACCCCAATCGCTAATATCCTGATTGAAGCTACTAGCGTTCCAAAACATATCTTCTGTAGTGGTAACTTTACTAATATTCCATGTAATCTTTTGATTGAAGTTAGGAGCATCGCGGAACATTACTTCTATCGTGGTAAGGGAGGTTGTATCATTAGACCAATCTAGGGCTACTCCTCCATTATTAAAAGCTGTTGCACCGTAAAACATGCCCTCCATGGTTCTTACCGATTTGATATTCCAAGAGCTAATATCCACATTAAATTTTACTGCGCCACGAAACATGTAGCTCATATCAGTAACCGAATCGGTCTTATTCCCCCACAGCAAAGGCTTTCCTCCATTGTTAAAGTTCGCAGCCTCGTCAAACATGTATTTCATGTTTGTAACGTTATCGATGTTCCAGTTGCTAAGATCTTGGTCGAAGTCGGTTGCTAAGTTGAATATATCTTCCATCTCAACCACATTGTCAGTACTCCAGTTACCAATGTCTTGATTAAAACGATATGCCCTACAGAACATTTCTTCCATGCTGATAACATTGGCAGTTTTCTCGCCCCAGTCTAGGGCTTGTTCGCCATTGTTGAAGACTATTGCGTCTCTAAACATCGCCTCCATAGTAGTCACCTTGCTGACATCCCAATCGCTAATATCTTGGTTGAAATTATCAGTAGCCTCAAACATAAATTTCATGTTGGTAACACTACTAACGTCCCAGTTGCCTATATCCTGATTGAAAGCTTTGGCACCGTAAAACATATCTTCCATAAGGACGACATTGCTAACATTCCAAGAGCTAATATCTTGATTAAAAGCAATTGCTTTCTGAAACATATTACTCATATCAACAACATTGACAGTTTTCTCGCCCCAGTCTAGGGCTTGATCTCCATTGTTGAAAGCATCTGCTTCCTGAAACATATTCGCCATGCTGGTAACACTACTAACATCCCAATCGCTAATATCTTGATTGAAACTCTTGGCACCCTGAAACATAAAGGTCATATCAGTAACACTGCTAACATCCCAGTTGCTAATATCTTGATTGAAGGTAATAGCATCCTGAAACATATTGCTCATGTCCTTAACCTCTGTAAGAATTGGAAGATCTATCGCAGTCATTATCATTTCCGAGCAATTCATAAAAGCATTACTCAAGGTCTTCCACTTTATCTTGCCCCATTGTTTCACCTCCGCAAGCAATGCCGCATTATCAGAGCTTCCTTCTTTGAAGTTAATGGATGGAAATCCTTCTGCTCCGTTTTCCTGCATGCCTATAATCTTAACAGTCTTTGATCCGACATCGGAATATGTATGCTTCACCCTTGATTTATAGTAAGCTCCTGACCCTGTTATGGTCTCTGCATAGCCGTCACCCCAATCTATATGAAAGTCATAATCTATAGAACCATTGAGTGGTATATGAACCTCCGTTTTTGGTGAACTTATATTGAAAATCAAGACAAAGTAATCCCCATCCGAATGCTGTGCAAAAAGCTCAGTACCAAGCAAGACGAAAAACAGAGTAGGAATAAAACGTGTATATAGAAACCTTATATATCTGCTAGCATACGTCATTGTAATACGATTTACATACTGTTACTAACACTACAAATAAACTGCAAAGCTAATGAAAATCCTGAACTTGTTACCTTGTTTTTTAGATTATATGTCGAATATAATGGTTAATGGAAAATTTTCGGTCGTACCTCCCTCAAAGAGAAGGAGCTCAAACAACCGCCTACGCCCTCGCCCGCTAACGCCATAAATATCGCTCATCAGTCGCTTGAAACACGCTCCCAAGTCGCATAGCGACGACATATTATTAGCCCCACAATTTATTGTGCGGGTCAATCAAAGGGTATCAACACAAAGTGCCGTGAGGTACGACACTATATATAATGTATCGTACCTAACGGCACTCATAAAACCAACCTCCATCCAATCCCACGGTTAAAACCGTGCGCTAATAA
>JBKECH010000049.1:0-51175 GCA_047974415.1 Bacteroidales bacterium
CTTTGGCTTGCTGGCTTTCTCTACGGTGCTCTTCACTTATTTTGGGGTGAATTATTTCTTGGGTGGCATGCACAGCTACGCTGGAAACATAGCGCTTTCGAGCCTCTGGGCAATTGTGCTTGTGCTGCTCGCCTTAGTAGCATTGGTTGTTTTGGCGCAACGAAGGTTGAGAAAGCTGGAAGAAGAATGAATGCCAAAAGGAATTGCTCAAAAAAGAAGCTTAGGCGAGCAATTATCTGCGGACAAAAGCCAAAAAACTATCGTTTGAAACGGTCTCGTAAAGGGGACATTATGGAGCAGGGGGTGTTTTTGGGTCTAGGCATAAACCCCAAAAAGCAGAACGTCCAACACTTTGCAATATGCTGGGTTTGCTCGCTATGGCGATATAAAGCGAGATTTGGGAATATTTCAAATAGAACTTTCAGCTAGCGCAAGGCCTTGATTTCTTCTTCCGTCAATCCAGAAGATTTTACGATGATATTTACGTCAACGCCAGCTTGCAACAATACCCTCGCCATTTCCACTTTTCCTTCTGCTCGTCCCTCTGCTCGTCCTTCTGTTCTAGCATCATCTTGTATAGACACTTCAATTCTTACAGCATCCCAGAACTTATGATAGCTTGTAAGCTCGTCTGCGGTGTAGCTGGATTTCTCCAGCACCTCGATTGCTTTCTGTAGTTCCTTCGATTGATTAAGTCCTTCGGGAATTGTCTTGTCGCCTGCTTTAATCTCGGTGAGGAAGCGCAACCAAAGCACTTGCATTTTCTTCTCGCTGAAAGTTTCTGGCTTGAATTTGGGAAGCTCTACTGAGGTAATCTCAATACCACCAATCTTATGTCCATTAGGCTTACTGTCGTTAAAGGAATAATGATGCAAGTAATCTTTATCTTTTGGAAGATAGTTCTCATTAACGAGACACAAGGCATATACTGAGCGAATACTACTGAACGACTCACCGGCATCTAATTGCCCAGAATAGAGCTTTGCGGCATTATACAACATACGGGTCATAAACGAGGACGTCCAATACATCTGCATCTCGACAATGAAACTCCGACCTATCTTATCCTTACAACGCACATCTACTATCGAGTTTTTCTTGCCCGGAATATTGGGCAACATTTCGAGAGATAGATATTCCACCGACTCAATGAGCTGATCATCGCTTAATGGCAATAGGGAGTTGAGCAAACTGATGACTAAGTCGGGGTGCTCGCCGAATACCTTTTTAAAGGTAACATCGTTCTTAGGGTCTAAGTATTGCATGTTTAATCGTTTAAAATTCTGCAATAAGCAATAAGCATATAACCTACCGCCATGGCCGTTTCTTTGTTTTAATATCGCAAAGATATAAATCAAATGCGAATGAGCAATTATAAATTTATCGGGTTAAGCTAGAAACGAAGCAGACCCAAAAATATTCTCTACCCCGAATTTCAATCTGTGTTTATAAAGCGTGTGTTCCAAAAGTGTAACAGGCACGACATCATGGACAAGGGGCGAGCACATAAGCCCCCCCCTACCGAAAGGCTCAACCTTACGGTTCAGCCTTCCGAGATTATGGAAAAACACTATTTACTCCCTAAGTCGATGGTTGTAAGTATTGGCAGATGGTCCGATGGGTATCTGCGAGAATTGGAATTAGTGAGCACTCCAAATCTAGTGGGTTTTAGAAACTTTGATACAAATATGTAGTCAATTTTTTGAGCAGCTAGGAGCTCTTCAAATTTACTGGGGTCAAAACCAACATAAGTACCCTTGGGTCCAATGGCTTTTGTCTTGCTAACCGTAGCTGCATCATAGTAGTATCGAGACAAGAACTGTATAGGTTTGCTTATTGGCTCTATATTAAAGTCGCCTGCAATAATCGTTGTTTCATTTTTAGGATTAATATCGTTTATCTTGTTTATGAGCAAATTAATCGATTCCTCCTGAGCCACCTGTCCTAGATAGTCCAGATGCAAATTAAAAAAATACACAGTCTTATCGTAATATTTCACTTTCAGCTTTGCCCACGTGCACACCCTATTGCAGGCGGCATCCCAGCCAATGCCAGGTTTCTCGGGAGTCTGACTCAGCCAAAATGTACCGCTCTCCTCTAGTCCAAAAAAGTTTCGATTATAGAAAATAGGTACAAATTCGCCTTTCGTTGCTCCATCATCTCTGCCAACACCGACCCAATCATAATCTGACAGCTCATTATCTATGTACTGAAGCTGGTCTAACAGTACTTCCTGAAGACCAAATACCATAGGTTGGTAGAAATTAAGAATGCCAACAACTTCATCCTTCCGATTGCCCCATACATTAATACCATCTCTCGGTTCGTTATACCTAATATTATAGCTTACTATATTGAATTCCTGAGCGCGTGCGTAACCAAGAGACAATAAGATGATTAAACTAAGACATATTTTTTTCATCACTTATATAAATTAACGTTATTATTAGAACGACAATTTGAGCCGTTTCTTATTTGCTATACACTATTAGAACCTTCGCTACGGTGAGCGAAACAAAAGCCAGCGAAGTGTTTGGATTGAAGAGATTGGAGGTTGTAGCACGTAGCAGGTGTCTAATGTATGTTTCGGGTTAAACTTCATCTGATGTTTACTTGTTTCTTATTCTGACTAAGCTCGAAATTAAACTTCCGAACATTTTGTAAAGCTCTCAGGATGTCTTCCAAAGGGTCTCCAGAATTGAAAGTACCAGTGTAGACGTAATCGAGCACCTCTTCGTCCAACACATTAATATCCACATCATAGTATATGGAAAGCCTTTCGAATATATCCTTCAGGGATGTATCTTTAAAGTATATCTCGCCACTTTTCCACAACTTCTCGACGCCCAAATTAACATTTGTTTTTACAAGTTTTCCAGCTTCAAATCTTGCTTGCTGCTGTTTTTTAAGACTCATTATAAGCTCATTACCCGAAGTAGAATAAATATCAACCCCTCCAGATATTAAAGAAGCTTCGAAATATGGGAGCTCGTCATAGCACATAAGATTGAACTCTGTACCTGTAACTTTTATGTCATATTTTGAGGTGTGCACCACAAAGGGTCTTTTTTTGTTTTCTGCAACTTCGAAGAATGCTTCTCCATCGAGGGATACACTGCGCAACGAATCGTTAAACACAGAAGGATATCGCATTTGACTGTTGAAACCGAGCCACACTTTTGTACCGTCGGGCAATGAGACTGTGACTCTATCTCCTCCTTCAGTTTTTATCTCAGCAAATTGAGCCTTATTTTGGTCTCGAAGAATTATATAGGTCGACAAAGTGGCAATAGTCATAGCAACTATAACTATTGCACTATATTTCAGCACATTCATAAACAAAGACCTAGTGCGCTTATTATTGTTCATTTTTTGCTTTTTCTCAAAAGCTCGGTATCCTTCGTCTGCGTCCGTATCCTTTTTACACAATGACGACAAACCCATTATATTTAAAGAGGCTATATATTCTTCTCTAAGCTCCAGATTATCATCAAGATCTTTCAGAAAGTTTTTCTCTTCATCTTCCGATAGCCCTTTGAGAATATATTTTGCGATTCTTTCATTCATTGTGTTTAGTATTTCATTCTTGACTGCCACATGCATCTTGCCAATATAAGTAAAAACTGGTTCTCATACCTCGTTTCATATTCCTTCTCTTCTTTTTATTCAGACAGTTTAATCCATCAATTCCACTATATGGCATAATAAGAATGTCAGCATTGGTAAATATTCCTTCAATTCAATCCTCAATTTTCGCAGGGCTATTACCATTTGATTCTCCACCGTATTTGACGATATTCCAAGCCGTTCAGCAATTTCACTGTACTTCAAGCCATCGAGACGACTGAGTTTAAAAACAGCTCTACACCGCTCGGGGAGTTTTTCTATTGCGGAGTTTAGAATCTCTTCGATTTTTTCGTCGTTATATATCTCTTCGTCAAATCTTTCTAGAGCTTGGATTTTGGCATTGAGATCTGCATTACGGCTGTGCACTGCCCGCTCCATATACTCGCGTACTATTTTTTCGTGTTGCAAATGGTTTACGCAAGAGTTTTTCACCAACTTGAATAAGTAGGCATTAACATTATTAACACCGTCTAGGTCTGCTTGTTTTTCCCACAGTTTTACAAACACGTCTTGCACTATGTTCTCGGCCTCATTCTCGCATCCCACATAGTTATTTGCAAACCTCAGGAGTTTAGAATAATAGGCTATGTATATATCAGAAAGTGCCATAACAAATGATTGTTTGCAATGGCACAAATATACTTATAATAACATCAAAAACGACTAAGTCTTTGATTTTTGCCATTGAGTTTCGTTCCCTCCATCAGCCTTGGCATCGTTTACAGTCCGAGGAATACACCCTGAGTACAAACCTCTTACGTAATCGCCTGCTGATAAGCATCTCTTTCTCCTTTATTTACTTCTTTAAGTTTAATTTTAATTACAAATGGCATGCCAGAGTTTTGGAACTTTTTAGGGATAAGAATGTCATAGAACCAAAATCCCGATTTATTTCTTCCACCATCTCTTATTTTAGCCTTGTTGCCTGTGGCTATAAATTCGGCTTTTTCAATAACGTAAAGATGATCTTTTTGCTTGCTTTTAGGCACTTTTAGCTTAAGCACATTATTTACAGGCTTGTTAAATACAGTGAGATAAATATCATCTCCTTTTTGTGTAGAAATACCCCAGTCTTGATTTTCTAAAACAGAATGATGAGCGCCATACACTGCTTCGCCATTCTTCCCCATCCACTGCCCTATTTCTTTGGCTATTTCTGTCTCCTCTTTCCTAATATTTCCTTTATCGTCGGGCCCGAAATTAATAACGAAGTTTCCGTTAAGCGAGTTTGCTTTTACGGTCATTTGAACAAGGTCGAATGGAGTTTTGATGTAGCTTATTGTCCAATCTCGGTGAAATCCCCATTGATTCTCGGGAATGGTCATTACGCAATCCCAATCGTTTCCATTGGTTTCTGCCAGTGTTTTTGGTAGGCTTCGTTCGTATCGTTGGTCGTAATCGTCTATTAGGTCACCGTTGGCATCTATGTGTCGGTTTCCGTATTCATCAGCACGGAATCTGCTACCTATAATTAACCCTGGATGTTTTTCTCTTAACTCAAATCCTAGTGAATCTACCCAAGCAGCGTTCTTCACCCAAGCTACGTCCCACGAGCCGTCGAACCATAACCCTTTAGTCTTGGGATAATTTTCCAGGAGCTCCAGGAGCTGGTTTCGTGTGAACTGTTTAAATTCTTCGTATTTTTCCAATCGTTCTTTTGTCTTAAATGGGTCTACGGTGTTAGCATCGCCTGCTTGGAAGGCTTTTTTAATATTTGAAGAGTTAATATTTCCACCAGAGATGTACCCCTCGTGACTCCAATCGATAATAGAAAAATAAAGGTAGACATCTATTCCTTCCTCTGTGTAGGCATCAACCAGTTCTTTAACAATATCCTTTTCGTATGGAGTGTTGGCGATGGTATAGTCGGTGTATTTGCTTGGCCACATGCAGAAGCCATCGTGATGTTTGGTTGTAAATATCATGTATTTAGCTCCCATTTGCTTGGCTTGTTTAGCCCACTGCTTAGCATCAAATTGAGTGGGATTGAATTGCTGATATAGCTTATCGTACTCTTCGGTGCTAATTAGCCCTGACGAGCGGAACCATTCTGCGGCATACGAGGATGTTTTGCCGTTCCACTGACCACCGGGAATAGCATACACACCCCAGTGTATAAACTGACCTAAGCCGTATTCGCGCCAAGCTTGCATTTGGGCATCTGTTCGTTTACCTATTCTGTGTGCTCCATGCTTGAGTTCTACTCGTTCTTTAGTTTGCGCTAGGGTCTGAAGAGACATTAAAACGCAACACAAGATAATTAATAGTTTGCTGTTTTTCATTGAGATTACAATTTGTTTTAGTAGATTTATTTTGTATTATAATATTTTGCTGTTTAGTTGCCACATGCATCTCGCCAATTTAGTCATGCTTGCGTGTGAAAATTGATTCTAATGGCACTTTTCATTTTTTCACAATCCAATATGTTCTTTTGTCCTTTCGGTTGGTTTATAGTGGTCTGTTTCTGTGCCACTTTGCGGATTATAACTCCATGTTATTTCATCTTTATAAATCTGACCTCCTTGCTCTATTCTTGTTTCTATTATATTCTCACCTTCTTTTAGTTGAACATTGTTGAATATATAATGCACCGCGGTGTTTCCAGTCTTGAAATCGGTTATTTCAAGACCATTAACAAAGAGTTGCGGCGTGCCTATATTTGAATAGATACTTATTGGAGTTTGTTGCTTTGTTCTGTTTACCGCTCTTCGTTGGGTAAGGTACAACACGGGCTCTTTGCTCCAGTTAGCTTTATACCAGTAAAATGGGTCTTTCTTAGTTTTTCTATCGAAGGTAACCAGACCTTTCATGTTGCGTGAATGCACGCCTCCTTGCGATGACATTGGCGTGGCAAAATCGAATGTATTCCAGATATATGAGGCAAGCAGGTGTTTACTTTTTTCGAGCACTCCCCAATGCACTTCATGAAATTTTGTTCCAAAAGTTTCGTAGTACTTCTTATCATATCCGCAACAATCGCCCACTTCGCCTACGTCTTCTCGCTGCTGGTTAATATTAGCTTCTCCGCCATATTCTGAGAATATTAGCTTATGGTTCGGGAATTTTTCTGCTACTTGTTTCGCCCAGTTTTCGATATCGCTAATTTTACCGCCATACCAACCAAAATAATGATTAATCCCCTGAATATCTGCATTATTATTTGCTGTCGCATCAACACGATTGTATCCAGTTACCGACACAGTATATCGGTATGGGTCTTCGGTTTTAGCCAGGTCGTTTAGCTCGGTAGTCAGAGGTATGGTTTGCTCGAAGGGAGTGTAAACTTCATTGTGCAAGCCCCAAGTGTATATGGATGGATGATTGTAGTTTTGACGAATTAGCTCGGTGAGTTGCTGTTTAGCATTGTCTCTTTCCAAAGTGCTTACTCTATTTACGAAGGGTATTTCTGCCCACACTATAAATCCTATACTGTCGCATTTAGCATAAATGTATTCAGCTTGTTGATAATGTGCCAAGCGAATGGTTGTTGCTCCCATTTCTTTAATAATCGCTAAATCTGTGCTGTGTTCTACTCGTGTAATAGCACTTCCTTTCTCCCACCAATCTTGGTGTCGACAAACGCCATACATGGGTACTTTTTTGCCATTTAAGTACATCCCATCGCCTGTTTTCAGTTCAAAACGGCGCAAGCCAAGAGGCTGAACAACCTCATCTACAACCTTGTCATTAGAAATTACTTGCGTCACCACTTTATATAAGTACGGATCTTCCAATCCTTGCCAAAGGCGTGGTTCATCAACGCTTATTTGCTGATTTACAAACTGTCTGCCCTGAGGGGGAAGTTCTTTAATTGTTTCTTTTTTAGTTTTTAGTTTTTTTCCATCATATTCGTAAATACTTGTTCGCAGTTTAACATTTTGCGTTTCTCCGGTTTTGTTGTCTATTTTTATTTTCAGCTTTACCTGAGCAGATTTGGGGCTTACGATCTCTTGCGATATATATATTCCTGGCGATGCATAATCGTCTACAGCGATGTTTATTTTATCGGTTGTAATAAGCGAGATATCTCGATAAATTCCGCCATAAACGGCAAAAAGCACGTTGTTTATTGGAATCACGTCGGGTCTTTCAGAGTTATCAGCTACTACTACAATTTCGTTTTCTTCTCCATATTTCAACAGTCTCCCAATTTCTACAGTAAAGGCAGAGTAAGCTCCTTTGTGAGAACCTGCAAATTGGTTGTTTACATATACTTTTGCTACTGTCCCTACAGCTTCAAAGCGAAGAAATACTCGCTTGTTGCGCAGAGAAACATCGGGGACATATGTCTTTTTATACCGACCTTCTCCTGTGTAGAAGCGTTCTTGGGGGTTCCTAAAAGCCGACATGTTTGCCATTGCCGTTTGCATGTCTTTGGCGTTCCATGTGTGTGGAATTTGTACGGTTTGCCATTTTCCGCCCATGAGGTTGGAGGAAAGTACGGAATTGTTTTTCTGAAAAGGTCCTTTTTTGAAAGACCAGCCATCATTAAATGAAATTCTTTCCCTTGCCTGCAAAGAAAGAACAAGAACCAGCAACACAAATATGCTCAGAGTGTTTTTTATATTCATTGTAAATATTTATTTTATAAGATTATATATTTCTGTTCCTGCCATTAGAAATGCACCTGCCCCATATACTTCGGTCATCTGACGAGTTACTTTTTTGGGATCGGCACCCACAGGTTGTACCCATCCTAATTTCCCTTCTGTATTTACGGCTGACACCAATGCTTCCCATCCTTTTTCAAGCACTGGATAATAGTCTTTCTTATCTAAGAGTCCACTATTAATACCATAGGCAATGGCATAAACTATAAATCCGGTAGCGCTAGTTTCTGGAGACGGGTAGCTTTTGGGGTCTAGTAAGCTTGCATGCCAGAAGCCCTTATCATCCTGAAGAGGTGCTATTCTTTTGCACATTGTTACGAATAGGTCTTCGTAAAATTTGCGTTCTTGCGTATCGGTTGGCAAGGTCTTCAACATATTGACTAAACCTCCTATCACCCAGCCATTTCCGCGCCCCCAAAACACTTTTTCTCCATTGGCTTCGCGCTTATCAAAATACCTCCTATCGCGGTAGAATAACTGCTCTTCTTTGTCGAACAAATAGTCACAAGTAGCTTTAAACTCCTCATCCATAAATTTAAGATATTTACTATCTTGACTTATAGCATAGAGTTGTGCATAAACTGGTGGAGCCATAAATAAAGCATCACACCACGACCATCGCTCCAAGGTTTCGGGCTTGCCATAATCAAGTTCCAAACTAGACTTAGAAGCATTAGCAATAACCCAGTCGGCACGAGCTCTGGTGGAACGTATAATTTTTTCGTTCCCAGTAGACTTATACATCTCTAGATAGGTCTGTGCAATGCATATATCATCAGCATGATACATCCGAGGAGCAAGTTGCCAATAGTTTCGACTCCCTAAACGGTTGAGCCATTTATGATATACATCTTTGTCTGCTATTCCCATCCAGTGACTCATTCCTAGGTAGAGCGTTGCATTGGTCCAGGCTAGCTCGGCATGGTCGTGTCCCGACTTTCTATTTTTCTCAATATTTGATATCTGCCAATCGGCGACAGCCTTCATCACGTTCTTTAGGCTTTGCTTGTCAAAGGACGCCGAAAAGCCTTTAGAAATATCATTTGTACGCACGGCTGTTTTATAATCGGTAAAATGGAGGTATTTATAATTATACATCCAAAAGACTTTGGAGTTTGGGTCATCTTTTGCAACAATCGGGCGTACATTGTCGCACTCGGAATTTTGCGTAATTGTGTCTATTGTCCATTTAGCACCAGAGTTTTGTGTCGAGTATCTAAATATCTCGTATTTGTCATTTACAGGACAAGACACATATACATTCTTTGGGTTGTTATGGTCTATATACACACCTCCCGAATAATGTGGCTCTGACTCCGCTTTTTCTTTCGGCTCTTCTGCACGTGGGAACCATCTTCCAGCATCAGCAATTTTATTGTTTATCCAACGTTCTCCATTCCAGCAGGCGTACCAGTATGAGTGTTTAAGTTCGCTTTCAAACCGTGCGTAAACAATCACAGGAGAATTGTTTTTGTCATATGCAACATCCCAAATCCACGCACGTCGGTTTGTTTTTTTTGCATCATATACAACATCGCAATCTCTCGGAGCAAATGGTATTGTGTTCATATCTCCTATTTTCCCTCCCTTTGCAGTCTTGAACTCACCTTTATGGTAACACACATAGTATATTGAATTCTGATATTCATTGCGAGGATGTCCGTCAGTAAAGGCGAAATGTATTCTGTCTGTGTTGTTTGTACTAACCTTTACATAAGGTCTAACCATAGATATTTTGTCGTCAACCGTAGCATCTTTTATTAGAGGCTTTGCCTGCTCCCAGTTTTTGAGATCGTCAGAATATATAAAATTAGGTTTAAAGTCTGCCCCTCTAAAGAATAGATACATCCGGTTTTTTTCATCTTGCAACATTGCAGGATTGGAATAGCAACTACCTCTAGGTCCCTCAACATTAGGGTTTATAGACTGTAGGGGCCCCCACTGCGTGATGTCTTTGGGTTTAGAAGATATGCAATAATATATCGGGGTATTCTTCATCCCTCCGTGCCCTGAGAAGAACATAATCAGGCGTTTATCGTTCAGAACAGCAATGGAAGGGTTGGCATGGTCGTCTTTATTCAGCTTGTCGTACAAACAACACGTCTTGGTTTGTTGTGTTTCGGTCGAGTATGAAAATGCAAATATACTTCCTTCACTATCAACATATCCGCCGTAATATGTATCATCTTCAAACACTATTCGAGGATCTGAGAACCAGCACCAAGCACCATTGGCAGTGACTTTTACATAATCTTCAGCGGTTATTTGTTGCTGTGCGTTTAGCTTTGTGGTTGCCGAGAGAATTGTTAAAAAACAATAAAATAGGCTTAGCCTTTTTAAATGATTCATGTGTTTATAATTTTACTGACAACTACTAACCAAGAGCTTATGACCAGCAGTCGTTTTTCTGATTTTTCAATATTTACTTTCCTTGTTTATAATCATCCTTTTGTGTGTCTAAATTTACTTGCTCTGAGGGTTTCATTATGTAAGGTAAATTTGGAACAACACGCCAATATACAAATAAAGAATCACATTGGCGCATTATTTATATTGTTTTGTATTTTGATTAATATCCTTTATTTTGAGGAAACCCTGTTCCCGTGTTAGAATCAATGACTTCCTGAGGGATGGGCCACAAGACATTGAAGTCCTTGATTGTAGACTTCGACACAGGATTGTATTGTTTTACTCTACTAATTAATGTATTGGTTCTAATCAGAGTTATTCTCCTCGGGTATTCAGCGAATAGCTCTCTGGCCCTTTCATCCAAAATAAAATCCATATCTACATCTGAAGCTAAAATAGGAGTTGCATTGGCTCGCCCCCTCACTTCATTTATAGCTCGAGCAGCCCCCTCAAGCTCTCCCTGATACATATGCGCTTCTGCCAACAGCAAGTACGTTTCTGCCAAACGTATTTTTATCCTATCTTTCAAGTTGTTTATCTGAGTGGGGTCGACATCTGTTTTGCCATAGTTGCACTTGGTTGTGGAAACATATAAACTCCCATTGTCAATCGTTTCGGTAGTTATTGGCACTGGTTTTCCGTATAGTTCTTTATTCGTGGTATCATTATAGAAATAGTTCCGTCTGATGTTGTACTTTGAGACTCTCATGTCCGAGGCTTCGTATGACTCTACCCACGACACAAGAGGCACTAACCTACCCAAGCCTCTTCCTCCGAGGGAGTCTGCCAGAACCATACCATTTATATTGGCATAGTATGGCACCCAAGCCCTTCGCGACCAATCCGAGTTTTCAGCTTCTCCTCCTCCTTGCACTTGCCATTCTTGTTGCATCACCCAGATATTCTCCGAACAAATATTCTGGTTTGCCTCTACAAACAAATCCGAGAACACGTCGCCAGGCTCGTTTGCACTTGCTCCAAACCTATTTTTTGCAAGAGAATAAACACCAGCATCTATGATTTTTGACAGCTCTTTTTCAGCTGACTCGGGAGAGAAAACGCTCGATCCAAATGTCAGGTATAATTCTGCCAACTTATGTTGTGCTGCTGCCTTGACTATCTGCCCAGTAAAACTTGGCACTTCGGCAAGATGTTCCTCTGCAAAAAGTAAATCGTCAATGGCAAATTGCAATACCGAATCTCTACTATCTCTGACAAAATCTATACGATATTCTCTGGACACTCCATCTACAATTGGCACATCTCCATACAAATAGGCTAGATAATAGTAAGCATAAGCACGTAAAAAACGAGCTTCCGCCTCAACTCTGCGTTTTAGTATCTCACTCTTCCAAATATTTTTGTCCGAGGCACTACATTGATTTATAATCTCCGAAGTATTTGCAATCAACCTATATGCCCAACGCCAGTATCCTCGGACAATTGCTTGAGATGAGTTCACAGCATCCCCATACTCTTGAAATGCTACTATATGGGAATGTTCAAAACCCGTAACACATAAATCTGTACCAGCAAACATTGGCGCATACATCAGACCTCCCGAATTCCAAGACCACTCGTCCCTTGCAAGAGAGTATGATCCCATTAAGGCTGATTCAAAACCATCTTGCGTGGAAAATAAGAACTCTGGCGACAGTTTATTTTTCATGTCTTCGTAGAGCCTGCTGTCATTACATGCAGGCAGTAATGAGGTTAAAACCAAACAACATATATAGATTGTATATCTTTTTTTCATTTCCTGAGCATTTTCGATTATTAAAATGAGAACTTAGTCCCAAGCACCACTGTCCTTGCCATAGGGTACTCTGTATAAGCAGGCGCAGACTCTGGATTGTATCCCATCCAACTTGTCCAAGTATAAAGGTTTCTTCCACTAAGATACAGCTGCCAATCAGAAATTTTCACTCTCTTCATAAAATTTGCATCAATATTATAAGACAAAGTCACATCCTGAAGCCTGAAGTATGAAGCGTTTTGGTAGAATGCATGTCCTCTCTTGTTTCGCTGACCAGTATATGCAGGAGAAACAAATGAGCCATTGATGTTATTTACTGACCAGTAAGGAATATCGAGATAGTTTGTATTCTTCTCAGGCAACCATGTTTGTGGGTCCAGCCAGTAATTTTTGTTTTTAATCCCCTGCAAACCGCTTAGAAAGAATGACAAAGACAAATTATTATAGGTAAGAGTATTGCTTATTCCATACCTAAAATCTGGGTTTTTAGAACTTATAATTTTTCTATCCTCGGGGGTAATCTTCCCATCGTCACTCACATCTTCCAAGATGGCATCTCCAAGTCTTGCATTTGGCTGACTAGACTTGTCAATCTGCTCCTGAGTTTGAAACACGCCAACAGTATTATAGTCATACCATACCTGAACGGCATCTCCTATAAACCACTTATTTGTGACGTCATCCTTACCGTCTCCCCTTAAGCTTTCAATTTTGTCTCTATTGGCAGAGAAGGTCAAACCAGCCTGCCATTTTAAATTCTTTTTATCCACACACACCCCATTCAAGGTTATTTCAATTCCTCTATTAGAAGTTCCGCCAATATTCTCAAAAACACTTGTATATCCGTTCATAACGGGCACTGTGCGTTTCATCAGTAAGTCGTTCGTTTTAGAGTAATAAACATCTATTGTCCCCGTAATGGCATTGAAGAACCCGAAATCGACACCAAGATTTGTCGAAGAAGTAGTTTCCCATTTTAGGCTTGGATTGCCTATCACACTGATTAGATAGCCTGTTGTAGTTTCTCCTGGCTCGCCAGTCACATAGTTCTTAATACTATAACTATCCAAGGTTTGATAAGGAGATATTGCTTGATTTCCATTCTTTCCCCATGACAATCTAATTTTTAATAAATCTACTGTTTTAGTATGGTTTAGGAATCTTTCTTGGTTGATGTTCCATGCCAAAGCCAACGATGGGAATGTAGCATACTTGTCGTTTTTACCAAAAGCCGAATAGCCGTCGGTTCTGACAGTGGCTGTCAGACTATACCTGTTCTTGTATGTGTAGTTTATTCTTCCCATGTATGAAACAAGGAAGGTCTCTACAAGGTTGGACTCAGCTTCGAGTTTTTCTGCTGCTTGCATCGTGTGATACAGGCCATTGTCGGAGGCAAATCCCTTGCCTGTCGTTTCATTGCTCTGATCATAAGTACTTTGCCAGCTATACAGTCCAGTTGCTTGAATTTTATGCTTTTTGTTGAACTCTTTATTATAGCTTAAGATATGTTCGAGGGTTGTTTCATTATGTTTTCTGTTGTATATCGTGGCTCTTCCTTTGTCAGAACTTCCCATCAGCGAGGTTTTAGGGTAAAAAACACCTCTGAAGGTATTTCCTATGGTATAGCCATAGTTAAACTTGTAGTTAAGTCCTTTTATTGGCAATAAGATATCGACAGTGCCGAACAAATCTGTTCGTTCCTTTGTATAATCCCTGCTCGCTGTAAAATCTGCAAATGGATTCGAATAATAAACCTCTGGATACTCTGGGTAGAATGTATAATTACCAGACTCGTCCTTGAGCTGTCCATAAGGGCTCAGGCGCAATGCTGCAGAGCGGTCGGGAGATATGCCACCATAATCTTTTTTTGTATATTGCGAATTAAGTCCAACACTTAGCCAGTCTGTGACACTCTGAGTTACATTTACACGCACAATATAGCGATCGAAGCTAGTGTTTTCTGCAATACCATCTTGAAATGTACCTGCCACTGATGTATAGTATTTTGTTTTTGCACTCGAGCCAGAAATACTAAGTTGATGATCTTGATACATGGCACTACGATATACTTCATCCTGCCAATCTGTAGTTACACCACGCTTGTAATTTGACAGTTCCATGCCAAAGAGCAGATTCTCTGGAGACAGATCATCCTCGCCTTGTTCATGGTTGAAGTCTTTAAGAAACCCGAGATACTGCGTGCCGTTTAATAAATCCATTTTCTTCGCCATTGTCTGCACCCCCACTGATCCATGATATGAAGTAAGCATCTTATTTCCTTTCCCTGACTTGGTAGTTACAATAATAACTCCATTTGCACCCCTAGAACCATAAATAGCAGAAGAAGACGCGTCTTTAAGCACGCTTAGTCCTTCTATATCGTTTGAATTAATGTCGCCAAGATCGCCACTAAATGGGATACCGTCGAGGATTATCAGAGGAGCATTAGAGGCTGATAGTGAATTTACTCCTCGAACTATAATTTTAGGAGTATCTCCAGGAGCTCCTGTTGTATTCACAATGTTGACACCCGACATTTTGCCTTGAAGACTTTGAGCAATATTGGGAGTAGGAGCATCTATAAATTGAGATTTCTTTACGCTTGTCACAGCCCCTGTCAAATCATTCTTCTTTGCTGTACCATAACCAATGGCCACAACTTCATCCAGCCCTATTGCATCTTCGGTCATTGTGGCATTAATACTTGATTGTTTATTAACAATCATTTCCTGCACCTTCATTCCCATGAAAGAAAAAACCAGAACATCAGACTCTTTTACACCTTGGATGCGATATTTCCCATCCACATTCGTAATTGCCCCTTTAGTCGTTTCTTTCACCATAACGAACACGCCAGGAAGTGGCTCTCCGCTAGCATCTGTAACTATCCCTGAAATACTTCTTTGCTCCTGTTGTACCTCGCTTGTTATTTCCACGATACTTGCTTGTTGTCTTTTCTTGGTGAGGATAATCTGCTTGCCTAGCACCTTATAATTTATATCGCTCCCTTTAAATAGCTTATTCAAAACATCATTCATAAGCTCATCCTCAGACTTCAGGCTCACCTTACGACTTAGATTTATCGAGCTCCTGTCGTAAGCAAATTTATAATCAGTCTGATTCTCTATCTCAGCCAACACCTCCTTTAGTTCCTTATTCTCTACATCAATGACAAAGGTTGCCGATTGAGAAAATGAGGTGCTGGCAAACACCTGCATCACTCCCATCATAGAAAACAATAGCCCAATACGCAACACAATTAGAAGTTTGCCCTTAGAACGAAAATGCTCACTGCTTGATTGCTTTTTAATCATGTGTTTATTTGTTAGATTCCCAGCCTGCATTTTGTTCCAATTTTGGATTTAGTACCAAATCTTCTATTGGTATTGGAAATAAGTATTGCCTATTATCAAACTTCCGTCCATTTGGAAGAGTCTGAAAATAAGGCAATATATAACCTTTCTGACTTATAAAAACATCCTTCCCAACGACAACTGATGGAAACTGCTCCTGCGCAAATTTAATCCCCTCTACGGGAACATCTAGAAGCCCTCCAGCCTTCCACCTCATCAAATCATCCCATCTAAAACTTTCAAAAGCCAGCTCCACACGTCGTTCTCTTCTTATCTCCCTAAGAATGGGAGCAGGAATATATTTACAGTACTTGCTATATTTATCATCTAAATCAATATCATTTGGTACTTTGGTTATATTCAGATGGCTCATTCCAACTCTATCTCTGATTTTATTAATGGTCTCGTCGATTACACTTTGATTTAATTCTCCTAGCTCATACTTAGCCTCGGCATAATTCAGAAGAATCTCGGCAAACCGGAACATTGGAGCAGCCTGCATGCCTTTTGTCACCCGCCCCCAATCAGCTGGATCATTCAAGAACCACTTTGCAACACGGTATCCTGTAGGACATTTGTTCCCATTCATCCCTGGAAGATTTGGCAAACGTCCATTATTAGCTCCCATAACCTCTGGCTCAAGTGCATATTCTCCAAAATTGCATATAGTCTGCCTAAGTCGCGGATCTCTGTTCAACATTTCCTGCTGTATGGAATCCTTCCCTTGAAACAAGGGACTTTCAGAGATGGGCAAGCCATCCTTGCATAAATACTCATCTACAAGAGACCTAGTTGCTCCATGCTGATGCCTATTATTTTGCGCATAATATCTGCTAAAGGCTACTCCCATATTCAATTTCTCTGAATACTCCTTCCATAATATAATCTCATTATTACCTGAATATGAGTACTGCGAGAAAAGATTATGATAATCATTATCAACATCTCCTGTTTTATAGATATCATACCCTGAATTCATTAATTTTTGCGATGCATCTACACTCGCCTTTAAAAATTTAGTTCCATCCAAGCTCAGTTCTGCATGATATTTTCTGTATGTCCCTTCGTAAAGACCGATTCGAGATTTTAAATGCAATGCAACATCCCTACTAATTCTACCGACCTTCTCCGAGCCTTTGCTTGGAAGGCATTCAATTGCTTTATTTAAAATGTCCAAAACAGAATCCATCACTTCGGCTCGAGGCGTTCTTTTGCCCATTAATTCAGGTGAGTCTATATTTACAACTCCAGATATCCAAGGGACATCACCAAAGGTCTTAACTTTTTTAAAGTAGTCCCAAGCCTTAAAGAAAAGAACCTCTCCCAAATAAACGTTTCTCCGTGCGTCGTCAATGTCCACTTTAGTATAATTCTCTAAGAAAAAGTTTAATCTTCTCATATCAGACCATGTCCAACCTCCACTACCACTAGCGCCTGAAATATGCCCATTATACTCATTTGCGGCTACTTTAGAATAGCCCTTAGGAGCAGCATTGTCAGATATCACATCTCCATAAGCAATTGCCTCAGTATAACCATAAGGATTAATCCTACTATCCCCCCATCCATATCCAAAGCCTCTTATATAAGTTGCATACAGATTATTGTTGTACAATTCCAAGTCTTCTGCGGTTTTCCAAAAGTTCTCGTCATTAATTTGATCCAAAGGATATCGATCCATAAAATCGTCGTTACATGCTATTATCAACACCCCTGTCAATACTATGCATATATTATAAAGTATTTTCATCACTAAACGCTTTTAATTAAAATGTTATTTGTACACCCAGAGCAATAGACCTCAGCAAAGGATAATTTGCAGACATGCTCTCTGGGTCGAATATTTCAGGAACTTTAGTTCCTTCCCAAAGATTATAGGCTGATGCATACACCCTCAACTTAGCGATGTTCAACTTATTGGTCAATACTTCTGATAATGAATATCCTACAGACAGGTTCTTGAGCCTAATATATGAGGCATCTTGTAAGTATCTAGTTTGCACTAAGACATTTGTTCCTTTAGATTTATATGCTGGGTAAAAGGCTTCTGTTCTTTCGGGCGTCCACGAGTCATTATAAACTTCCCATGTTCCTGTTCCTCCTGTAATTTGCCCCCAAAACATAGAGCTTCCAATCCAATAATCTCTTTTTGCGACTCCTTGAAAGAACACATTAAGATCAAATTGCTTCCAAGAAGCATTCATATTCAAGCCAAACTGATACCTCGGGGTACTATTACCTATAACCTTTCTATCTCCTGGGTCATCTAAGGTATTTGCGCCAGGCCCAATCTCATCATCTTCATTAATATTCCTATACCTAATGTCTCCGGCATACCATTTAGAATTTAATAACTTTTGACTAGGGGCTGCATCTATTTCTTCTTGAGATTGAAAAATGCCATATGTTTCATAACCCCAAATTTCTCCCATTTCTTTTCCTTCATATAAACCACTAAGCAAATTATTAGGATTCCCATCAAAGGATGTTATCCTGCTCTTATAGTCTGAAAGGTTAAAAGCAATATCATATCTAAAGTCGTCTCCTATCTTATCTCTCCACTCTACAACAAGTTCCCACCCTCGAGTTTCCATAGCTCCAGAGTTCTTTGTAGGCGCAGATGCTCCAAGCACAGCAGGATACTTGTCTCCTGCCACCAAGATATCTTTAGTTTCTCTAGCGTACCAATCAAATGTTAAGTCTAGTTTATCGAATAAAGTCAGATCTACACCAAAGTCTACAGTAGTAGCTGTCTCCCATGTCAAACTCGGAGATACTAGTCCAGGAGGCGTAACTCCCAATGGCCTATCTATTCCAAATATATGATTTACCTCCGAAGTAGTTCCATAAGAAGGGATATATATGTAGTTCGCTACGTTTTGGTTGCCAAGACTTCCATAAGAAACTCTGAATTTCAACTCGTTAACAGCAGCACTCATAAATCCCATAAAGTTCTCTTTGGACAGTCGCCATGCACCAGAGATTGATGGAAAAAATTTGAACCTACTATTAGAAGGAAATCTTGATGTTCCATCATAACGCCCATTGGAAGTCAAATAATATTTATTGTCATAATTGTAAGTTACTCTGTAAAATCCTCCTCGCAATGCCCAATGCGATTCATTATCATAAGCATACTCGTTGCCCAAAGTCTGATTAATGACAGGAATACTTGGAGACAATAAGCCTTCACCCTTCCCCCCTATATAATCATAAATGTACCACTCTTGATTAAATCCAACCATTCCGTACAAATTGTGTTTTTTAACGCTTAGACTATAGTCGGTCCAGAGATTAATGGTATACTGATCTGAATGTTGACTCCATTTTTGGACATAATCAGGATTTGTATGATGATTTATAGGTGTGTCAAATTTCAGCTCTATCCTTTCTAGTTCCGGCACAATTTGCTTTCTTCTGTAGTTGTAGGATTTGTAGGCAAAACTACTCTTAATATTCCAATTTTTAATAAAACTTATTGAGGGAGCAATCGATGCCACCAAAAGCTCTTTCCTTTCTTTATTTGAAGACCCATAATCCATAAAAGAAAGAATGTTATCCGTATACATACCAGGAGCTGGAGAATAGTCTGGTGTTTTCAGTGGCATGTTAATGTTTCGCCAAGCCTCCTGAGACATAGCCCCCCACCATCCCCCTTTAGCCGCAGGGCTAACAGGTTCTCCAAAAACAGAATTATTATACTGCATCCCATAATCCATAGACAACCACTTTGTAGCTTGGGAAGATACATTCATAATCACATTATAACGCTTCATATTATCAGTATTCAACTTATACAAGCCATCCTGATCTTGATATCCAAATGATATATAGTATGTGTTGTTTTCAGTCCCTCCAGACAAGCTAAGATTATGTTTCATCATAGGACTAGACTTCCTTACAGCTTCATCATAAACTCTAGTATTTCCAACCCAAGTTATATTATTCCCCTCGTCTAAATAATAAATTGGCTCTTCCGTAGGATTATTCATATACAATTCAATACGATTGAGCTTCTCAAGCATATCAGTTCCAGGAGTTCTATTCTCTAGTTGTTCAGCCTTAATCAAAGCATCCTGAATTGTATATGCATCCAAGAGATTAGGCGTTGCAGAAGGTTTGTTCCATTGCATAGACCCATTATAGCTTATTCTCAGTTTCTCATTTTTTCGCCCTTTCTTTGTGCTTACCAAGACCACTCCGTATGCGCCACGAGCTCCATAAATAGCAGATGAAGCGGCATCCTTCAGAACGCTTATACTTTCAACATCTTCAGGGTTTATCAGGTTAATATCCCCTTCAACTCCATCAATAAGAATTAATGGGCTACCATTTGTAAATGAGCCTCCTGAGAAAGAAGTTGCCCCCCTAATATTGTATGAAGGATTTTTATTTAGACCTCCACTTGGCATAGTGATATTTAGATTAGGAACAGTTCCCTGCAGAGCTTGTCCGATATTAGAAACAGGTTTATTTTCGATAGATTCAGACGAGATCTGGCTTACGGCTCCTGTCAAACTTTCTTTTGTCTGTGTTCCATACCCGACAACAACAACCTCCTCCAGAGCTTCGGCACTCTCTAACATTCTTACATTTATTTCAACTTCTCCCTCTAGTGTTATTTCTACATCCTCCATCCCTACAAAGGAAAAATGTAAAACTGCACCGACAGGAGCACTCAAAGAGTATTTCCCATCCACATCAGTGATGGCACCCTTTGTTGTTCCTTTCACCATAACGGTTACGCCAGGAATAGGACTTCCTTCGGTATCGGTAACCACCCCGGTAACCATTTTCTGTGCATAGGCACTACTGAGAAGCAGCACAAAACACAAACTAAAAAATAAAGTAAATTTACTCATATAATATTGTTTAAAGATTAATCCCAAAACATACACTAGCCCTCCTGATGCGAGCTCCAAGCTCTTCAAAACAAACGCTTCGCTGGTTTTTGTTTCGCTCAACATAGTAGCGAAACCCTTGTTTCATTGAGCTTGAAGCCCCCGCAACAGCAATCCAGTGCATAATTCAGGTAGAGATAAAATTCATCAATATGCACATAGACTTTGCTGTTGCCCAATAAAAGTTAGCTATTTGATTTTAATTTCAAAGCCAAATTCTTAAAATTCGGGTTAAATACTAAATCACTTAAAAGACTATCCGTATATAAAGTCCAATATCTGCGTTATGCTCACTTTGCGAATTAGTCATTTACACAAGTAAACTTCTAGTATACAGAACGGCAAGCCTTGATATTTAACCTTATACGACATTATGGGCAGACACTACTTATCGTTCCACAAAGCAGGATCAATTATTGTATAGTTGCTATAAAGCACGTCAATTGCATTAATATCTGGAAGAAATTTGGAACGGTATCTACAAGACTTACTAATATCAATCTGTGGCAATGTTACTACTCCTACATTATCTGCTTCGACAATAACCAAACCTCCTATTCCATCTTTCATTGTATACTCTATTTCAGTTTCAATAAGGCTCTGCTCCGTAGATGAGAAAAATGTCAGCTCATATAAGCCTGAATTATTACTCTGCGAAGATATCATTCTATCCTGAAGAGATTCTTGATAGAATTTGCCATAGCATGTCGTAAATATCTCGACAGGTAATGAGCTATTCTCATATAAATCATAAGAGCATATCGATAAGATATTGTCTCCTCCGGGCACATCCTCTACAATGACTTCGATTTTATTATCTACCACATGACTGCCAACATCTGTTACTAGAGTATCGACTCCCGACATCTCCGCCCCTTTTATGGAGAAAGATTTTATAATAAAAGTATCTAAGAAGATTTCAAGTTTCACTCTATTACTTCCTGGATACGATTTTACAGAGTCTATTTTTTTTGCATAGATCACTTCCCCCTTGTCAAGATACTCTTGGTGCATACTATTCATATTATCACATGAAATAGATACCAAACAGAGTAAGGCTATTCTTATTATATTTTTAGCATTCATACATTAAAGTTTTTAAATTATTCCTCTATATCTCCCCAGAATTCCAACTCAGAGATAAAGAACCAATTACCATCACTACCAGACCCTCCAAATTGATTAGTCCTATTCCATGTGTCAAGAATACGAAAACGCAAGTACTTAACAGGAGGTGCATCAGGAGGCGCATTGAATTCTGCTCCTGCATTGAAGGCATCTTTATCATCCTGATTTATTTGACCGTATGAAAGCCCTGAAGGTTTATTCACATTAAAAGTTCCGAATTTCTCCCAGTTGGAGTTATTCCAATCATCTTCGGGATAAGTGTCGCCAGTCCATGCCCACAATTCAAATTTACAAACATTAAGTCGCTGCCACGCATGAGTCCAACCATAACTCCACTGATATACTTTGAAACGACTCAAAACTGCTTTTTGCCCCAGGTCTATCGTAAACGACACTGGCCACTCCGTTGTTTTTAGTGTCTGGTATTTACTTCCTTTATTGCCATCAAACAACTCCTTTATTTTGCTGGTCGAATTGTACGGTCCTGCCAGTTCGTCAGATTCAAGATTAGACTCTTTCATTAACTCAGGATTTAACTCTTCTTCAAACATTGGCACTAGCTTTTTAGTAAGATTCCCTGCATAATTATTCCACCTGTCTCTAACTAACAGCTCAAATGTGCGCTCCCTAGATTCTAAGCCTCTAAGCGTAAATTCCCCTTCTTCGAGTGTTGTGTAAAACCTGTCATACTCAAGCATTTCACCTGTCAGCGTATCATTGATGGAACATACAATAACAACATCTGCCATAGTAGGGTTCTTAAAACTAATACGCGCACCACCAAAGTCAGTGTCAATACGCAAGCTTTCATAAACAAGGTCAACAGGTAGTTTTTTGGGCTTAACGGTGATTGTCACAGGTTCAGATTCATTCTTACTTCTGTCAACTGCTATTATCTGCACGTCCGTCTCCAAAGTATCTGCAAAACCTTCCAACACAATCTCTCTCAGGTATTGCGATATCCGAGTCTCACTTACTTCACCTTTCTTCACCTCAAACATTGCTTTAATATAGAGCAAGTCTTCATCAACTGGAGGAAGACAGGCAATTTTAACTGCTCCATTTAAACTGGTAATACCAGTTACTGTCACTTCACCAGGAGGCACACTATCAATAGGAGTTTGACCTATCTCATCTTCGTTACATGACAGCATAAGTGCTATTATCATAAATAGCCAAATTCTTTTTATATTATCCTTTCTCATTTCACTTGCTTTTTTTTACCATTGGGGGTTTTGGACTAGGTTCGGATTTTCAAGTAGCAGGCTCTCTTTGATGGGGTATAAATAGTCTCTTGAACTAAAAACGGGGCTAAATATCTTTCGAGAAACATTAAAAACCTTTGCATCTGCAGCCCTTATATTAAAACCTCTAATTGGCATATTCATATATTTCTGCGATTCTTTCCATCTTCTCAAATCCCAATATCGTTTACCTTCAAATGCCAACTCAATTAGGCGCTCTTGATGTATTATTTCTCGCATTCCGTTTTTAGACATAGGCTTCGTGGGGTTATTAGAGTAATTTTGCCAGCTACTAACAACACCTTTCAAGCCTGTTCTCTTACGAACCTTATCTATATACTCGTACACTTCTGTATTGGGAGTTCCTTTGATCTCATTTAGACATTCTGCATAAAGCAAATAAATATCAGCCAACCTATAAATTGGGAATGGGTAATTTACAAAAGAGTTCTTGTTGCCTTTTTTTACGTTAGAGTCAATATGAACAACCTTTTTGTTGTATATTCCCGTCTCATTATATCTATCACGAGCTCCTATACCAGCAAGTTCGCCAGATTTACACTTTAGGTACAGTAGATTATCGGGGTCTGTCTTAGTATATCCAAACCACGCCATACCATCCAATGCCAAAGAACCATAAAAACGAGGTTCTCTTTCTAAACAAAGGCTCGACACCTCCCGACCAGGGCAAACATAATAGCGCACCGCATTGTCAGCAACGGCCACGTCATAGCGATTGGCATACGACCATGAAACATCTTCTTCTATAGGAACTCCATTGTCAGAATAGAATAACTCTGCCATTCTTAGCGTTGGTGCATAAGCGTGAAAAGGTTGCGAATTATCACCAGTTTCACTTCCTAAATCTAAAATGGGAATGGAAAAGTAAGGATATTTATTACCTCCTACATACTCTGTGCTAGACCATATTTGCTCAGGGTTCCACTTCTCTGTAACCACAACGCGTGCAATGAGAGATTTCTTTAATGAGTCTGGCAAAGCGTAACGACCACCGCCTTCGTTTATATCATCAACGCCAAGTAATCTTATACCTGCATCGTGACAAACATTAATTGCTTCAAGACACGCATCTGCTGCTTTACTCCATTTTTTAGCATCATATTCAGAAGAAAATAATTTTTCTCCTCGGTTATCAGTAAAACTAGCATAGTCACTATTTCCATTAAACAATGGACTCGCAGCGGTTGTAAGAGCATCTGCTTTAAGGGCAAGCGCTATTGGCTTGGTTGCTCGTCCCAACTCGTTTGTTCTGTCTTCGATAACCAAAGGTAGATCGGTTAAGGCTTCATCTAGAAGCTGAATTACATAATCAAAGCACGCATCAACAGGCTCTCTATAAATCTTCACATCTGCTACACTTGTAGACACAGGTCTATTCTCTTTTACAAGTGGGATAGGTCCGTACATACGCAACAAGTAATAATGATAGTACGCTTTTAAAAATTTCACCTCAGACACCCATCTTTTCCTTTCTTCGTCTTCAAGGTCTACGGTACGATCTATATTCTCAATAAAAATATTACAGTCACGGATTGCTTGCCACAAGTTTATTCCACCACGGCTCCCATTCCAAAAATTGGCCAAAGGGTCTGTTACCGACTGTAATCCCATAGGAATATCAAACAACACACTATTTGTAGGGACATAGCCAGCACCGTCAGGCTTGAGGCTTTGGTATGGCCAGGCTTCATCTCCCGCCGAAAGCCCTGGATTGGAGAAAATATCCTTTATTCTAGGGCAATACGAATAACAAGTAAACAAGTAGCGTTCTGCATCCGTTCTGTTTCTAAAAGCTATCTCTATAGTTGCAATATTATCTGGTGCGACATCTAAATAATCAGCACATCCGCCAACCAACAAAACTACAAACACTACATATTTTATAATACATCTCATAATAAGCAATTTATAATGTTACATTCAAACCTATATTAAATACTCTCTGGATTGGATACCCAAGTCCATTGCCCCCCATTTCGGGGTCCCACAGCTTGAATTTACTTATAGTAAGCAAATTTAAGCCACTAAAATATATTCGGAAATTTTTAACTCTCATCCGTTCAGATATACTCTTAGGTATTGTATAACCAATCTCTACCGACTTAAGCCTGACAAATGCTCCATTACGCATAAACCACGTATTCCTTCTTCCTGTATTATTGGTTATTTTGTATGTTGACAATCTGGGCCACAGCGCATATACATCACGATTGTCTTCCGACCAATGACTTTCAGCATAAGCTTTCAACAGTGCATTATGACCATCATTTCCGACAAATGGGGCTGTTGCGTCTGCATCAATCCAGAAGGATCGTCTTGCCACCCCTTGAAAGAAGCAGGAAAAATCAAAGTTCTTAACCCCCGCAGAAAAACCACCTCCATACACAATTTGAGGAGTCGTAGGATAACCTATAGGCACTTGGTCTTGCTCTGTAATTTTGCCATCGCCGTTAATATCTTTGTATTTTATATCACCTCCTACGTATTCTCCAAACTGTATGGGAGAATTTCGAACTTCTTCATCATCAATAAAGAAACGTTCTGCAACATAGCCCCATTGCTGACCAATAGCAGCTCCAATCTTAGATCTCCATGGAGTTCCTGCAGTGTCATAATCAGGTTCTTCGTAAATCTCATACTCTCCCACAGCATACGTAAAGTTTCCTCTGACCGTCAGCCAATAATCTTTGCCAAAAGAATTACGATAATCAGCCGACACATCAATACCGTGACCTCTTGATGCCCCCACATTAGCTTTAGGAGTTGCTTGCAACCCCATAGTTATCGGGATATTAGATCGTGTCATCAATATATTAGTTCGTCGCTCTCTATAAATATCAGCCTGAATGTCAATTTTATTAAAGAGCCCTATTTCAAGCCCGAAATTAGTAATGTAAGCCGTCTCCCAAGAGATCTGATTGTTGGCGTATTTTTTTGTCTTTATACCATTTTTACTATAAGAAAAGTCTTCTCCAAAAGTAGCTTTACGGTCGCCATTATTCATATCGACCTCCGACAAGTAGAAGAATCTGTCGCCTCCTCCTCCAATGGCATCATTACCAGCCATTCCATAGGTTAATCTTGCCTTTAGTTTATTGACACTCTTCTTCAAAGTGGCAAAAAACGTCTCATTCGAAACATTCCACCCCAAACCTGCTGATGGAAAAAATCCAAAACGATTTGATTCTGAAAATCGTTCGGAGCCGTTATAACCAAAATTAAATTCTCCAAAATACCTGTTGTCATAACCGTAAGTAAATCTTCCTGCCAGCCCTAAATTACGCGAGGGTAAAGTTTCTTGGATACTACTACCTGACGTCGTCAGCTTCTCGCGTTGAGTAAACACTAGCAAGCCACTAACTAAATGCTTATCATTAAAAGTATTGGAATAATCTGCGGATACCTCAAAATAATTAGTA
The DNA here is from genome assembly GCA_047974415.1 of Bacteroidales bacterium. Lineage (GTDB taxonomy): Bacteria > Bacteroidota > Bacteroidia > Bacteroidales > Prolixibacteraceae > JBKEAJ01. Next base: position 26,469 of record JBKECH010000049.1, read on the forward strand.
CTAGTAATTGTCTTGCTAAACTCCCCTTCATCCAGATACTCCTGACCTTCTTCTGGGTTTAGAGCTTTCAATATGTATGTGTCTGAAATCTTATCGTAATTATCTATAGCGTAATAAAAAGGCTCATACTTTCTTTTTATCGAGAAGTATGAATAACGATTTGCATTGTACATTGCCTTTAACTTTAAACCATCTAAAAGAAATCCCAAATCTTGTTTTACCTCAAACTGAGCAAGTATTGTGGACTGTGTATAGTCTCGATATCCTCTCACCATTTCCGCATATGGATTCTTGTACTGACCCTTATCATAATTTCCAAATAAAATATGCATCTTGTGCTGCGTTGCTTCATCTGGATCATAATATGCTGGGAATAGAACTGGGTTTGTTTTCATCACCATTTTATAAACATCACTACCACTATACATTGGTCCATTGTAGTCTGTGAAATTCCCTGAGAAACGAACAATACCTTCTGTCGTTTTAGTTAAATCGATATTAACATTTGAACGAAGAAGATACCTTTTCAATTTAATGTTGTTGTTAAAATTATTCTTCTTATCTACTTTTAATATTCCTTGATCATTATTGAAAGATCCTGCCACATAATAACGTGCTGTTTTACCTCCACCTCTAATGTTAGCATTAACACGCTGATTAGTTGCCACATCATTAAACAGCTCATCATACCAATTAACCATAGGATAAACATTCTTATTCCTATTATCATTCTTTCGTATATCAATATCCTCCCTACTATAATATGTGTCACCAAGAGGATTGCGAGTTAGCACTGCTTCATTGTGCAACTCCATATAAGTAATCGGATCTGCCAATTTTATTTTTTGAGTAGGAGAAGAAAAAGAGTTTTCTACCCGAACAGACACACTCATCTTACCTTCCTTTCCTTCTTTGGTGGTAACAAGTATCACACCGTTTGCCCCACGAGCGCCATAAAGTGCAGTAGCAGTAGCATCTTTCATAATCGAAAAACTGGCGATATCGTCTGGTTGCAGTCTAGCCAAGTCATCTGTTGTCAATTCTACTCCGTCAATTAATATTAATGGATTAGCCTTTCCAGAACCAAAAGTTGTAATACCTCGCACAAAAAACGTTGAATTGTCCTGTCCTGGCTCTCCACTTGACTGATAAGAAATAATTCCCGACATATTCCCCCCAAGAGCAGTAGTAAGATTACTAGATGGAATCTTCAGTTCTTCTGGTTTAATAGTAGTTATAGACGCAATAACACTCTCTTTTTTCTGCTTACCAAAGGCAACAACAGTTACATCGTCTATCCCTATTGTTTTCTCGGCCAACGCCACATCTATAGTGAGCTTATCAGCAACATCCACAGTCTGACTCTCCATGCCAAGAAAAGAGAATATGAGCTTGTCTGTTGTTTTTACACTAATGCCATAGCTCCCATCCACATCAGTGATGGCACCCTTTGTCGTTCCTTTCACCATGACGGTTACGCCAGGAAGTGGCTCTCCTCCTGCATCCGTAACCACCCCAGTAACTATCTTCTGCGCATAGATACTACTGAGCAGTAGCATAAAACACAAACAAAATATCAAAGTAAATTTACTCATAGAATACTGTTTAAAGATTAATAATCAAATTCATATGTCAAAAACATGCTTCGTAACACAGTTGTAGCTTTGCAAAAGGACATAAGCATTCCTGCCTTGCCGTTCTGCAGAGCATAATATTTCTTTACACCTTGGTGATCTATTTTTTTTGCGGAAATTGCTACTGAATGGAGTAGCGACATTTGTTAATTTACGTCCGCAAGGGGGGGGGGGCAACGCACTGGAAATCAGCATAATGCGCCGAAAAGAGCTCATTGCTAGAAACATTTCGTATTTCAGATAGACACAGCTTCGCATTTTCTATAACTGTGGAAGGTTTTGTCAATTGATTAAATGAAGTACTGGCAAATACTTGCATCGTTACCCAAACAGAAAATGACAGTCCGACATACACCACAAACAATATCATGCTAAAGACACAAAACTGCTCGTCGCAGGTCTGTTCGTGTCGCAAGAAGTTGTTCTGTTGTCGTTTTCTAATATTCATACTAATACTGCTAATTTGCATATAATGCAAGCATCAGGTTGTATAATTTCTATTTCATCCTTAAAATCACTTTTCTCTTTGAATAGCTGCCACTTTCTAACTTCACCCTGTCCGTTATCGTATACCTTACAGGATACAGCAATGCAATAATATGCAATGCTTCATCTAGCGGTTCGTTCTGCAAAACCATCCTAACGTTTTTGCTTTTCAAAGCATCAGGAATGTCTTCAAATTCCACATTATAAAATACTCCTATTTTCTTGCATGCCTGTTCAAAAGGTTCATTATCTATACTTAGCTTGCCATCTTTCCATTCTGTATAATGGGATGATGTTACAACTGATTTAATAAGTTCTCCACTTTCTTTATCATAACTTATTTTCTCGTTAGGTCTCAGTCTATCGACAAGTTGCCCTCTGTTTTCTATAGAAATACTCCCTTTTTCCAATACCACTTCGAAGTTGTTCTCCTCGGAATATGAATTCACATTGAAGTTTGTGCCGAGTACACAGATACTGTAGCCCAAAGGCGAGCTTACCACAAACGTGCTATCTTTGCTATGCCATACATCAAAATAAGCTCGCCCGTCCAGATGAACAATGCGCTTCTTTCCTTCCTCTTCATAGCGCAAATGGGAACTATAACCGAGCCATCCGTGCGTTCCATCGGGGAGCTTAAAGCTACTTCTCATCCCTTTTGGGGAGTGAATTTCAAAAGTTGCAAGTCGCATGTCCGACGAGGATATGCGTCCCCAATAGAATGCTCCTCCAAACAACAATATTATGATAAACACTACCGCAATACGCTTGAAATAATTTGCAAATCTATTGCCAGTTTTCACTTCGGAACTCTGAATATCCAATAGGATTCTATAAAAGACATGCTCTAAACTTGTCTCAGAACTTTCATCTTGTTCAAAATTGCGCCACTGCTCTTCAATAATCTGCTTCACGCCTCCCTCCATACCGATACTCAAGAAATATTCCTCGAGTTTTTTATGGTCTTTCAGACCAAACTCGCCACTAAATATTCTGTCGATATGCTTTCTGTCGATTTTCATAATTTAAGCCTCTCATAAAGTAATATCAACTCATAATTAAAAAGTACCTCTACGAAGTGGAAAAAAATTGCATCGACTCAACAATCAATTCGCAAGCATCTAACTATAAGGCATTTAGCACAAACCGGATTTTATACAAAGAGGGTGAAAAACAATAAGCTCATGAAATCATTGTTCTTGTTCGCCTCTTCTTCAATAAACTTCTTAGCGATGGTCAATTGATTTTTAACCGACTGGACAGAAAGGCTCAATTGCTCGGCTATTTCGCTGTTTTTCAAGCCTTTCTTTCGGCTCAAAATAAATATTTCTCGACGTCGCTCTGGCAACAGGTTAATAATCTCATCCACTTTTCTCAACAAGGAGCAATAATCTATTCTTTCTTCTTCGGATTCTGAGTTTAATATAAACTCTTCTGCAAACAGTTGTTTGTACTTCTCCTCTCGACTTCTTTTCAGAAAATACTTTTTTATACAATTATATGCAATGGTAAAAAGATAGGATTTGAAGGACGTACCAGACACTATCGCTTGACGTTTTTCCCAAATAGTCATAAAGACCTCATGAACCAAATCCTCAGAATCTTCTCTATCTCGCAGATACTTTAGGGCAAATTGAAATAGGCTCGCACTATATTTGTCGAACAAGGTCTTAAAGGCCACTTTATTCCCCTGTCGCAGTTGTTTGACTAAGCTTTGTTCAATATGAAAATTATCGGTCATGTCGGTTATTTATACTTAACACTACTCAATGTTTGAAAATACAAATATAGAACATAAGCATAATTAAACCATAAAATTAAGAAGGTAAAACTAAATAGTGTCCCAGAAAAATTCACGCCGTAATTCTCCTATAGCAAACGCTAAGACTACAACAGGTAAATCCCTTATCCCCAGGTTATCTTAATGAGCCATAATGAATGTTCAAAACCCAATGAAAAAGCTTTTGGAGACGAAGCGTAGCAACGCTACGGCGAGCGAAACAAAAGTCAGCGAAACATTTATTTTGAAGAAATTAGCGCACATAGCAGGTGAGCTAACGATAATCTGGGCTAATACAAAACTCCAATTTAGGACGTCTCCACAGGAAAGTAAAACAACACAAATAGGAAATATGAGTATTTTGTAGCTTGTTCTCTTTTAGCTATTTTTGCCGATATAAAATGATAAGACATGATTAATAGGTGGATCATTAGAAACAAAGTTCTTCACATATTGTACGCTAATAAGGTTTCTTCGGAGACCTCCATAAACAAGGCGGAGAAAGAGCTCTTTTTTAGCATTGATAAATTGGTAGAGCTAGCTCACCTACTAGTAACAATGCCTGTAGCTTTTAAAGACGAAGCCCAACGGCGTATAGATCAAGGCAAAGCAAAGCGAATTCCTGGGCATTCAGACCTAAATCCAAACACAAACTTCATAGATAACAAAATTATAGAAATCATAGAAAATGATTGTGCCATAAACGCCTATTTATCAAAGAATCATATACGGTGGGAAAGTTACGACAATCTACTTAAAGACCTATTTTCCAGGCTGACAGAGTGGCCAAGGTATAATGAATATTTAGAAAAAAAAAATCCATCACTCAAAGAACAAAGCAGGTTCATAGAAAAGATATTCACCTCATTCTTGTCAACGCAAGAAGACCTCATAGATGTTCTAGAAGAAAAAGACATATATTGGAATGACGATCTGGAGTTTTCTTTATCAATTATAGGCTCGAATATAAAAAGGTTAAAAAAAGCCACTGACATGACTGGAGTCAGCCCTATTCTTCCTCCAATCAAGAGTAGCGAACAAAAATTTGCAAAAGAGCTCTTCAGAAGTGCTGTTATATATAATGATAGAATATCTCAAATAATAGAAAAGCACGTACTTAACTGGGAAATGGAGCGACTGGCACTCATAGACCTAATTATTCTACAATTGGCATTAGCCGAAATTTTATACATCGACGGCATCCCGGTAAACGTATCTATAAACGAGTACATAGAAATTAGCAAGCATTACAGTTCAGCGAAAAGCTCTAATTTTATAAATGGAATCTTAGATAATGCTGCCAAGGCCCTGCAAAAGTCTGGAGATTTAGACAAAATATAATAAACATCAACCTAGAACACTCATTGTCAATCATTAATAAGAACAGTAAGATGAGGCTATAAAAATATAAACACATGAAACCTTCATGCAGCAGGCTGTAAGCCTAACTACAGACAGGAGGATGATTAATAAACCAGCAAAAGCAAAGCCTATGACTTACGGCTTATTGCAGAATTTTAAACAGATGAAACGAATTGCCATATTCCCAGGATCATTCGATCCAATAACAATAGGACACGAATCCATAGTTAGACGTGCTGTGCCGATGTTCGACGAGATACATATAATGGTAGGCGACAATATCTCAAAAACCAGCCTCTTCCCAATAGAAAAACGCGTACAATTTATTGAGAAGGTGTTCAGCAACGAAAAAACTGTAAAAACCCACCGCCACGCAGGCTTAACAATTGATTTTTGCAAGAAAGTAAACGCCAAATTCATCATCCGTGGATTACGAACGTCAGCAGATTTTGAATACGAAAGAGCTATCGCTCAGGTCAATAAAATGATGATGCCAGACATTGAAACGGTCTTCCTACTCACACTTCCTGAGCATACTGCCATAAATTCAACTCTCGTCAGAGACATAATGAAGCATGGTGGCGATGCATCAATGTTCACCCCCACAGGCATAAAAAGAGAAGAATACAATATCGAATAGAAGCAAACGTTTTCTTCCAAAACTTACTACATGAGGTACTTCGTATATATTCTATGCATGATGGGAGTTTATAATGCTTATGCCCAAGAGTGTTCCATTTTTGCCACCAATCCCACTTATGCTGGGAAGCACATTGAAATAAGTACCCTAGACAATTTTATCTCCAACGAAAAAATCATCCTCTACAAAGGCGAAGTAAACAAACTCGGAACTATAAATATCACTATCCCAAACATAAGCACCCCAAAATTAGCATATTTGGATGCTGGACAATATCGAATATTGTTCTACCTAGAGGCAAATGTGACTTTAAACTTCACATTGCCAAACTACAAAGAACGAACCCCCGAACAGTTGAAAAATCCATTCTTTCGTGCAGACGAAATATGGGCGCAATTAGCCTTACCAAAAAAATCATTGACTGATTTTGTCATGAAAACCGACATCAGATATTCAACAGTTATGAACGCCTATTTTGGAACCTTGAGATACAGGTATTCAGACTCGCTGATAACCCTTGCAAATGATATTATTGCAGATAGTGACGACGACAAGACGAAATTTAGATCAGACTATCTCCAATACAGAAAACACATGTTAGAATATTCATTAAGGCCTCACAAATGGCTGAATATAATACACAAATACTTAAACAAAGAACTCCTCCTGAACAACAGTAGTTTCACATCTCTATTCGATGAAGTATTCAGAAATCATGTAGATGTTGATATCTCTAAAGACCGTAAGTTTATTGCAATCATAAACAGAGCTGATCACAAATCAATTGTCCCATATATAAAAAATAAATATCAGATAAGCGACAATACAGCATATCTGATAGCAATAAAGTCAATATACAACGGGTACTACTTAAACTATTTCGGCAGACAGAAATGTATCGATGCCTGTAAATACTTATCGACAAAAACGATGAACGACAGCTTGAAGAAAATTGCAACAGAGGTGTATAAAAAAGTATATCACCTCAGCGTCAATTCTCCTGCCCCACACATAGCCCTTAGCAATATCAACGGGGGAAATATTTCTTTAGACAGTTTTGATAAAAACAAAATGCTCTTGATACATTTCTCAGACATAGATCTTTATACAGCCAAGCAAGAAATAAGTTACTTAAATACCATGACTGTAGGAATGGACGATTTTATAGAAGTAATGTATTTATTTAAGACAGGCAACTCGCCCGACAGTATTGCCAACTTCGTAAAACAATACGACATAAAAGGGCAATTTGCAATTTGCAACACTTCCCTACCTGACGAATACCGAGTAGTTTCATGGCCTACAACCTATCTCCTAGACGAATCGAACAAACTGCTAGAATCTCCCGCTCAAAACCCTATGAGCGGACTAGACAGAACACTAAAAAACTTAATCCGCCAAAAACAAGCAGCCCCAAAAAGGCAAGAAAACAAGGTTTCAGAAGACAATTCTTTTAATTTCTAATAAATTTCACGTTAATGACAATATTTTTTCGTATCTTGCGATGCGAAAAATACAATATATTAATCAAGTGAAACGGCAATGACCTAAAGATCAAAATAGCACTTATCAATAAAATCTGAAACTTGGGCTAGAAACAAGCCTCCCAGATTAATTGTCAGGGGTGAATTTTAATGAAAGATGAGCAAAATAAGTTTTAAATAGTACCTATCCATAACGAGTCTGAACTATAAAGTTAAATATCAAGGCTTGCCGTGCTGCGTGTTTGGGGCAGGGATGAATATACAGACCCTCCTAATAATAAAGCTATTACAAAACGAAAGAACGTCATGATTCAAAGGAGTAAGGTATGTATAGAAAGAAAATAAAAAAGGTAGAGCTCGTCTCTACATAAAATATAAACACATGATACAAGTAAAAAGCACATTGTTCATATTAACGATATTCGGGCTTACAGATTTTGCATTTGCGCAGAATATGTGGTATGAGTTAGACTCTTCTCAAATAGAAGTTCACGGAACCTCTACAATACATGACTGGGTAATGACCGCCAGTGGTGGTGAAGGTCATATAATAGAACAAGAAAACAACGAGCTTATAGACGTCAACTTTGTAATAGCTGTCAGCAGTTTGAAAAGTAGCAGGGGCAACACCATGGATACAAAAGCGTACAATGCTTTTAAATCAACACAGCACCCATATATCGAACTGACAGTCCTGAATTTAAAGGCAATATCCAAGGGTACAGATACTCTAAAGTGCAGCCTAAAAATGGCGGGTGTTACTAAAAACTTCTCCACCGAATGCCAAATAGACACGTGTTCTAATACGATAAGTGCAAGAGGAGGCTTTCCCATTAAATTTGCCGATTACAACATGACCCCTCCCTCCGCCATGTTCGGACAGATTGTCTGTGGCGATGTTGTTAATGTGAATTACTACTTATTATTTCGACCCAAGAAAGAAAATTAAAAATAAAATATAAACACATGAAACCTTCATGCAGTAGGCTATATGCTGTAAGATATAAGCCTAACTACACACAGGTGGATGATTAACAAACCAGCAAAAGCACAAAGCCTATAGCTTATAACTTATTGCAAAATTTTCAACATATGAAACATCTCTTTTTTTTGTGCGCCATACCAGCATTAGTGACCACATTCTCGTCTCTTTCGTCGGACAATCTACAAAAATATGACATAGACGTGCCAGAGAGTAAATTTACAATAACAATGACAGCAATCAAAGGTGGCGATTTTACTATGGGGAGCCCTTCGACTGAAAAAGGGAGAAACGACGACGAGGGAGTGGCAAAAAATATTACCATAGATGGCTTTTGGATGAGCGAAGCAGAAATAACATGGGGAGCATACAACCATTATGCAACATTGCTCAGAGACAAAAAAGACCTTCAGGCTATTGATGCAATAACAGGTCCAAGCACTCCATACGAAGATCCGACCTTGGGGTATGGTAAAGACAATACACCTGCTGTTGGGATGACCCAATACGCAGCATTATCCTTCTGCAAGTGGCTATGGCTCAATACGGGACAATTTTACAGACTCCCCACCGAAGCCGAATGGGAATATGCTTGTCGTGCTGGGAGTTCCTCTCCATACTTCTGGGGCGACAAAGCAAAGAAAAAAGAGATTGACAAATATTGCTGGTATGCCGACAATAGCGATAACAAATACCACGAGGTAAAACAAAAACTGCCCAATGCCTGGGGTCTGTATGACATGCAAGGCAACGTTTCGGAGTGGGTTTTAGATCAATATGATAAAGATTATTTCGCGAAGACGCAGAACAAAAACCCACTGATAGAACCTAGTGCCCTGCACCCTCGGAGTGTTAGAGGCGCATCCTACGAATCGACTAGCGAGCAGTTAAGAAGCGCAGACCGAACCGAATCGGATCTTGTTTGGAAGCGTAGAGATCCTCAAATCCCCAAAAGCTTCTGGTGGAACACCGATTCTCCCTTTGTCGGATTTAGAATAGTGAGACCCATGAAAAAATATACAGAACAAGAAATAGTGGACTTTTTTGCGTTTCATTTGAATGAATTGTAAAAATGGCGAGTTGCTTCTTAGTACTGAGGAAATAATATTATTATAGCCCTCTGCAACAAACCCAAGAAGATTAGTAGTTAGCAGTTAAATTATAAATATATAAGAATGGAAAATAATCGAAGAGACTTTTTAAAGAAAGCTGGGGCAATAACAGTTGGAGGAGCATTGGCAAGTACGCCTATATTTGCCTCTGGCATGAACGTCTACTCTGGTTCATCAGATACGATCAGAGTAGGAATGGTGGGCTGTGGAGGGCGATGTACAGGAGCTGCGGTGCAAACCCTAAATTCAAAACAGAATGTAAAAATAGTAGCAATGGCAGACCCTTTCAAGGACCAAATGGAGAGCAGCCTAAAAAACCTTAAAGAGAATGCTCCCAGAGCAAACATGGTGACAATAAGTCCCGACACAATGTTCGACGGTTTCGATGGATACAAGAGTGTGATTGACGCTTGCGATGTTGTACTAATTGCAACACCTCCAGGATTCAGACCCATCCACTTCGAATATGCTGTAGCAAAAGGGAAGCACGTTTTTATGGAGAAGCCTGTTGCCGTAGATCCTTGGGGAGTGAATAAGGTGCTGGAAGTAGCTAAGCAAGCAAAACAAAAAAAACTAAATGTAATAGTTGGGCTACAGCGCCACTATCAGCAATCGTATCTAGATATGTACGATATAGTAAAATCTGGAAAAATTGGAGATATTCTACAAATGAGATCATACTGGAACGGAGGAGGTGTATGGGTAAGAGAACGAAAACCTCAGCAAAGCGAAATGGAATACCAAATGAGGAATTGGTATTATTTCAACTGGCTATGTGGCGACCATATAGATGAGCAACACGTGCACAACATAGACGTATGCAACTGGTTTTTGGGCGATTACCCCACATCCGCCTACGCAACAGGAGGAAGACAAGTCAGAAAAGGTAAAGATCACGGAGAAATATTTGATCACTTCTACACAGAGTTTCATTACAAGAACGGCGTTAGACAAGACAGCCAATGCCGACACTGGGCAAAATGTGCAAATAACGTTTCGGAATATATTCTCGGTACCAAAGGATATATGGACACAAACGGACAAAAGATAGTTAAAACCCATAAAGGTAAGGTTCTATATTCGCTAGATAAAGAACCCTTCGATCCATACCAACACGAAATAGATTTGTTATTTGCAGCCTTTGCAAATGGTGAATACAAATTCGAGGACGCCACAAACGCCGCCCACAGTACTCTGTGCGCAATTATAGGACGCATGTCTGCATACTCAGGACAGATAATGAAAACTGACGAAGTGCTAAAGTCTAATATCAACATTGCGCCGAAACTCTATGCTTGGGATGCCGAAGCGCCAGTAAAGCCTAATGAATCTGGATATTACCCAGTGGCAAAACCTGGAGAAACAAGTTATAATTTATAAATACACGACACTTAAAATCACATAAGATGAAAAGACGAAACTTTATACAAAACTCAGCAATGGCTGGAGTAGGAGCAATGACAACTATCGGTACTGTTGGAGCAAATGCAAATGCTACGCAGACTGAAAAGATGTCTAATGCGGCAAAATTCAAAATGAAATATGCACCTCATTTTGGAATGTTTAACAATAGTGCTGGCAATGATAAGCTTGATCAACTTCAATTTATGGCAGACAATGGTTTTTCAGCACTCGAGCACAACGGCATGCTCGGAGAATCTGTGGAGATGCAAGAGAAAATAGCAACAAAGATGTCGAACCTGAACATGGAGATGGGTGTGTTTGTAGGACACAATATTGCATGGAACAGACCAAATCTGACTAGTGGCAAGAAAGATGAACAACAGAAATTCCTGTCAGAAATCAAAGCATCGATAGATGTTGCCAAAAGAGTTAATGCAAGATGGATGACGGTGGTGTTGGGAACCATCGACCATCGACTCAAGATAGGATACCAAATGGCAAATGTTGTAGACGCGCTACGCAGGGCCTCAGAATTACTAGAACCACATAACATCACGATGGTTATGGAACCTCTAAATTTCAGAAATCACCCAGAATTATTCTTAACAACAATAAATCAAGCTTACGAAATCTGTATTGCCGTAAACAGTCCTTCTTGTAAAATATTGGACGATTTATACCATCAGCAGATTACAGAGGGCGACTTAATCCCTAATATGGACTTAGCTTGGGACGAAATAGGCTATTTCCAAATTGGAGACAATCCTGGCAGAAACGAACCAACAACAGGCGAAATAAATTATAAAAATATCTTTAAGCACATACATGACAAAGGATTTACTGGTATACTCGGCATGGAACATGGCAATGCCGAAAAAGGTAAAGAAGGAGAACAAAAACTTATAGATGCTTACAGATATTGCGACAATTTCTAAGGAGAATATTATGAGGAGCTTGAGACTTTCTAGCTCAGGCTCCCTGCGGTATAGATGGACGCTAAATAGTCTATTACATAGGCGCTTACCGCCTCGACAGCCTCATCTATTTTCCACTTGCTTTTGTCACGTTCACCAACATAATTCGATACAGCACGCACCTGAGCGAAGGGGGTGTCAAAATGTTTTGCCACATAAAAAAAAGCAGCCCCTTCCATACTCTCGGTGTCTGGATTAAAGATATTTACTATGCGATCTATACTACTGTAATTTGTATGACAAACATCCGATGTAGAGCCAAGTACGTTCGTAAGATCCCCAAATTGTGGATGCGTGTTGATCAGCAAACCCTCTTTGTATGGATGCGCATTTCTGTCAAGAAGCTTGCTACCGGAAAGAGGCACAAAACCCTTGTCGCCTTCAATACCCAAATCCGTAAAAATCTCAGTTCCCACTTCCACCACCTGCCCTAGCTCTAACTCTCTGGTAAAGCTGCCGCAAATTCCGACATTTATAAGCAAGTTGTATATATTGCTAGTAGACAAAGTGCGAGTAAGGCTAAAACTAGTAGCTACTGTACCCACGCCACTCACACAAAAGTCGATTTCCCCAATATCCTCTTTGTCGCAATATGCTCTTATGCGAGCAAGTTCAAAATCCGTTGCCGAAACAATAAGCGTCTTCATAAGCTCAATAATAAATTGTTGGTATTAAGGGATTTAATATCCATACGCAAATCACTAACAATCAGACTGATATTTTCTTCTTCCCACAACATATTCAAAACTGCTTTGTCTGTAGAACTACAATGCTCAAAAAGAGAAATAAAAGACACTGGTGCGCAGATGGCTAAAATAAGGAGGTGTTTAAGGGCTTGTCTCAAGCGGTCTGTTGCGTTTTTTATGTGGACTCGCACTGTGCTGACAGTCAGACTATGATTAGCTGCGATATCATCAACAGATTTGCATCCATAGAAATACTCTTCAAAGACAGCCTTGCATTTTAAAGGTAAATTATTTATCGCCACACGTATCTCATCTTCTGCTTGTCGCATTTCCACATACTGCAAGGGCACGGGGGTCGACTGGATATAGCTTTCTTGAAAGGCTAAAATCTGTTCTTTGTGCTTATCCATCACGTTTTGCCGAGCTCTTTGCGCTCGAATATAATTAGTGCAAGCATTCTTGACAGAGCGAACTAGGTAATAATGAATCGGATACGATAGAGTTTCGCGCTTATTCCAAATATTGACAAAAACATCATCCACAACTTCTGCCCCTGCTTCTTTATCTAGCAGATAGCACAAAGCAACAGTATTCAAATAGCTGTAATATGCCTTAAACAACTTAGAGAAAGCCTTTTCTGACCCCTCCCTAAGTTGCACGATTACGTTTTTATCTATACTACTTATGTCCAAAATGTAAGCACCCTCTTTTTCAGCTTCAAATATATACATAATAATCTATGTCATCGTATTTTTATCTTACATTTCAGAAGACAGACATTACAGGCAAACACTAATTAATTTCTAAAAATAATAATTTGATGTACATATTTACTAACTTTACGGTCGGGATACGTATCAAAAAGTCGTATCTAATGTTTTGCAAAGGCTTTATATTAACGCCAAGAGGAAGGTAAGGTCAGCAATACGCTTTTTTAAAGAAATTGAGGCGCACAGTAGGTTGACCTTGTGCTTTGTGCTACATTCAAATATAAAAATATGACAGAGATTATTCCAGCAATAGACATTATAGGAGGTAAATGCGTACGTCTTTCGAAAGGAGACTACAAGAAAAAAAAGGTCTATAACTCAAATCCTTTGGAAGTAGCAAAAGAATTCGAGGAGTGCGGAATAAAAAGACTACACCTTGTAGATTTAGACGGAGCTAAATCAAAATCCATAATCAATCATAAAACTTTAGAATCCATTGCTAAGGGCACTTCTCTCACAATAGACTTTGGAGGCGGAATAAAAAGCAAAAACGATATCGCATTGGCGCTAAACAGTGGAGCAAGTATGGTGACTTGTGGTAGCATCGCCGTAGCATCGCCCGAGACTGTTTTAGCATGGTCACAAGAATTTGGAGCAGATAAGATTATTATCGGCGCCGATGTCTGCAACATGAAAATAGCAGTGTCGGGATGGCAACAAAAGACCGATCTACACATCGACACTTTCTTAGCGAACTTTTATAATATGGGCTTGCGCAAAGTGATATCTACGGATATAGAAAAAGACGGTATGCTTATGGGGACAAATATTGAACTATATGAACACTTGATGTCAACATTCGCAGACATTGAGGTAATTGCCAGCGGAGGAGTAACAACACTAGATGATGTAGATAAGCTTATTGCGCAAAAGGTAAAGGGTATTATTATAGGTAAAGCTATATACGAGGGGAGAATACCTTTGGATAAACTGGCAAAACGAGCAATATGACAACTCGAGATAGACAAAACCGACAGACTAAATCCTCGCAACTGCCATAATGACATGTTTTTTGATTTCTTTTAGTCATTATTGTGCCAAAATCTGCAATTCTTGGCAATGGCATAAACATTGAACATAGAAAAGCAGAATAAAAAAATTAAAACAAATACATATCATGGGAAAAATTATTGGAATAGATTTAGGAACAACAAACTCTTGTGTGTCTGTAATGGAAGGCAACGAGCCCGTAGTAATTGCCAACAGCGAGGGACATAGAACCACTCCGTCTATAGTCGCATTTATAGACAACGGAGAACGTAAAATCGGCGACCCCGCAAAACGCCAGGCAATCACAAACCCACACAAGACCATATATTCGATAAAGAGATTTATGGGCGAGAACTTCTCCGAAATTTCAGACGAAGCTGGCAAAGTTGCCTACCAAGTTGTAAACGAAAGCGGAGTGCCACGTGTGGTTATCGACGATAAAAAATATTCTCCACAGGAAATATCGGCAATGGTGCTTCAAAAAATGAAGAAAACCGCCGAAGACTATCTAGGACAAACTGTAAACGAAGCTGTCATCACCGTACCTGCATACTTCAATGACGCTCAGCGTCAAGCAACAAAGGAAGCTGGCGAAATTGCAGGACTTACCGTTAAGCGTATAATCAACGAGCCCACAGCAGCATCATTGGCATACGGACTAGATAAGATGGATAGAGATATGAAAATCGCAGTATTCGACCTTGGTGGCGGTACCTTTGACGTTTCTATCCTCGAGCTTGGCGACGGTGTATTTGAGGTGAAATCAACAGATGGTGACACCCACCTTGGTGGCGATGACTTCGACCGAGTTATTATAGACTGGCTGGCAGAGAGCTTTCTTGCAGACGAAAGGATAGACCTACGCAAGGACCCTATGGCTCTTCAACGCCTAAAAGAAGCTGCAGAAAAAGCAAAGATAGAGCTTTCATCGTCCACCTCGACAGAAATAAATTTACCGTATATTATGCCTGTCGACGGCATTCCTAAACACCTTGTTAAAACACTTAGCAGGGCTCAGTTTGAGCAACTTGCCGATAAATTGATAAATGCAACTATCGAGCCATGTCGCAAAGCGCTGAGCAATGCAGGCATGAAAGCATCTGACATAGACGAGGTTATACTTGTTGGAGGCTCAACACGCATCCCTGCCATCCAAGAGAAGGTGAAAGCATTCTTTGGCAAAGCCCCATCGAAAGGAGTAAACCCCGACGAAGTTGTAGCTCTTGGAGCAGCAATACAAGGCGGAGTACTGACTGGAGAAGTGAAGGACGTTTTACTACTCGACGTAACTCCCTTATCGCTAGGCATCGAGACAATGGGAGGAGTGTTTACAAAACTGATAGAATCGAATACGACAATACCGACCGAGAAATCCGAAGTATTCTCGACTGCAACCGATAATCAACCTTCAGTAGAAATACACGTACTGCAAGGCGAACGCCCTATGGCAAACGGAAATAAAACAATAGGTCGTTTCCACCTCGACGGCATCCCACCTCAACCAAGGGGAATACCACAAATTGAAGTTAAATTCGACATTGACGCAAATGGTATATTGAACGTTCATGCAAAAGACAAGGCAACGGGCAAGGAGCAAAGTATCAGAATTGAAGCGTCATCAGGACTTAGCGACGAAGAGATAAAGAGAATGAAAAGTGAAGCAGAGGCTAACGCTGTTGCTGACGAAGAAGCCAAAAAAGGGGCAGACACCGTAAATAAAGCTGACAACATGATTTTCCAAGTGGAAAAGCAAATGAAAGAGTACGGCGACAAGATACCTGCCGAGAAGAAGTCTAATATCGAAGGCGCATTGACCAAGCTGAAAGAAGCCCATGCGAGCAAAAACGTTGCAAATATCGAAGCGGCAATTACATCTGTTGAAACAGAGTTGCAAAATGCTGCGCAAGACTTCCAAAATGCTGCGCAAGCAGGAGCTGGGGCGCAAGGTCAAGAACAAGCATCAAATGCCGAAGCTAGCAACAGCAACTCGGATGAGACTGATGATGTTACTGATGTTGACTTCGAAGAAGTGAAATAAGTATCGATTAAAAACGATTACTAAACATTACAAAACCACTGTAAATGATGTATTTACAGTGGTTTTTTCTTTTTAAGAATTATCGAATAGTATAGTTTTTATTCGATTTTTATCATACATTTGTACCATATTTGTATCTGAACTTAAAATAAGACGAAGTGGAACTTAACGGCATATATCACTCTGATATTTAACAGGATAATATAAATGAATAGAACTAAGAAAAAGAGGGAGTGTGAAACTTGTGGAGAATCATTTGTACCAAAAACAATAGATTCTGTATTTTGCTCTAAAAAGTGCAGTAATGTTGCTTATTGGAAAAAGAAGGCTTTGCAGAAAAAAGAAATTGAACGAGAAATGATAAAAGAACAAATATCAGATAATCGTTCTTATATTTCTGTGCCAGAAGCTATCGCTCTATTTGATATCAATAAGAGTACACTTTATCGCCTGATTCGTCTGAAAAGAATACCTGCCATTAATCTAGGAACACGACATATCAGAATAGAACGTGCTATAATGGAAGAGATGTTTTCTATTAGAGAAACTTCTATGATAATAAAAGAAGAGAAACCAAAAGCCAAACTATATAGCCCTGAGCCTGAAGATTGCTATACAATTGGCGAAATAACTGAAAAGTTTGGCATATCAAATACATCGGTATATACGCATATTCGGAAGTATTCTATACCTACTCGACAGATAGGAAAATATGTGTATGCACCAAAATCAGAAATAGACCATTTGTATAAGTAATATCATGCAATCTAATGAAAGAGCTAACTAATACCAAAGTTACTGTTCGACTTCGCAAAGCAGAACAACGCAAAGAATGGTACGTATACATCGAGAGTTATCCTGTTTTGTACCTGGAAAACGCACTCCCCAACGTGTTCGAGAATATCTGAATCGTAGTATTACGACAGTAGAATGGGATAAGAAACGAACAGCACTTACAAACGCAGAAGGCAATAAGACATACAAGCCTAAACGAGATGACAATGGAGTCATCATTTGCAGAAGTGAAAAGGATGTTGAAACTATGCTTTTTGCCGATGGCATTCGCAAACTTCGTCAGAAAGAGTACGATAACATCGACTTATATAGTGATACAGATAGTGCCAAAGCTGAGCAAAAAGAGAAATCGCAACAAGATTTTATCGATTATTTCAACAAGGTAACTACCAAACGTCATACAAATAGTTCTAAATCAATTCAAATAAATTGGAATAGAACAAACCAATTCCTAAAGCAATTTAGTGAGGGTGCACTACCCTTCTCCAAAATAAATCTTCGTACAGCTGAGGAGTTTAAGCAATTTCTTCTTCCTGCTCCTTGTGGTGGAGGAAAACTAGGAACTATTTCGCACAATACAGCAGCTACATACTTTTCGATATTCAAGGCAGCATTGAAACAAGCCTTTGTCGATGGGTATCTAACTACTTATTTGTCAGCTAAAATAAAAGGTATTCAAGAAAAAGAATCTCGCAGAGAATACTTGACAGTGGAAGAACTGAATACTTTAGCAACTACACCCTGCGAACGTGATGTACTCAAGCGTGCAGCCTTGTTTTCAGCACTCACTGACTTGAGGCATTGTGATATACAAAAGCTGAAATGGAAAGAAATTAGCATAAATGGTGACCAAGCCAAATTGCATTTTACGCAGAAAAAGACAAGTGGTGTAGAGTATACTCCAATCTCACAACAAGCTTTTGAGCTTTGTGGTGAACCAAAAGAACAAAACCAATTGGTATTTGAGGATTTGTCAAACCCATCTTGGATATCTCGCCCACTCAAACAATGGGTAGAATCGGCAGGAATTACAAAGCACATCACATTCCACTGCTTAAGGCACATGCCCAATCATTACATCCTAAATGCCAATTAGTTACAAGATTTAAAATCAAAATAGGTAACGACTTAGAAACAAGCGAAGCACTTTGATTTACTTCTTTCTTCCGATAATTATAAGAACGAGGTTGTAGAGGCAAATGTAGTGCATATTTACTCAATTCTACCATATAGGTAAAAATTTTCAACCTGTTTTTAAGACTCTTCCAAGTTGTGTGTATTTACATGACAAAGTAAGATTTGAAGAGATACAGCACTCTACAGGTTTTAGTAGAGGCACTATACTGTATCATTTCAAACACAAACAGGATATATTTAATGAGGTAGTGGAGAAGTATTTATTTGGCAGATGAATCATTTGGCATGTTCCAATAAGGAAAAATGGAACTATTGAGAAATTTAGGCTCTATGTCGAATGTGGTGGGTAGACTTTAATGGAAAATAGAAAAAGTATTCGAATTGCAACACAAAAGAGCATTTTGGCGTAACGTTTCTTTCAAAAGTTTTATCTTGGTAGAGGGTGTATCAAGCGCTTTCTTCGAAAAGTTTTGGCTTGGTAGGGCTAATGATTTTTTAGTTTCAAATCTCAACCACTCTATTCGACATAGAGCCAATAATTCTTTCCATGTCGTATAAATTTATGAGATTAGAAAATTAATACCCACTAGCAATCTTAATTTACTGCTTAGTTGGGTATATTATGACCAGTTGCGTTCTACTGTATTCTAAAGCAAAACGTCAACTGATTTTATATTATTGCCAATGCTATCATTCCCGGTTATCGACAGATTAAACAGCACTTACTTATGCTATTTTATTTAAAAACTATATTTCAGTTTTGCCTGCACTCTTCCATTATCAGAGTAGCCCGAAAACAATCCACCTTTATCATCATTACCTCCCAATAGGTCGGCAAGTAGGGATAGGTTAAGACCATCGGCGATGTTATACGTTAGTTCGGGGCGGATATAGTAGTCCTCATATTCGATGGCGTACATTCCTTGCAAGGACAATGTTGTGCTACTTGATAAGTCCATTTCTAAACGGCACATGATATTCTTTTGGAAAAGATGATTGAAGTCTCTACCTCCATACGAGATTCCATTGCTTGTTATTTCGTGCATCCATTGGATAATCACGAATAGGTTATTGTCAGCGATTACATTGCTGAACGTTCTATCTAGCCCTACTACATACTGAAAGTATTGGTCATCTACCGGAATATCTTGTGGGATAAATAAACTTCCCTCTCCTTTGAAAATATATTTGCCTAAAGCCAATGAGAAGTCTCCCGAAATTACTTGATGCCGATAGTATTTCTGTTCGATATTTATTTCAGCCGTGTTTGCGGTGTTGTCGATAGTTCCGACAGATTGGATTAATTGGGGTATGTGATTATAGCCGTTGAAGTATGCAAGTGAAAAATCTAGGTTATTGAATCGTTGAGACAGCTTAATGGCAAATTGGCTACTGCTAAGTTTGTCCACAGGTTTTGATATATTAATGTTGTAGATAGCATCATAATTTGAGCCTTGAATATTTACTGTCGGTTCTGTTCCTGCTTGCCACCGAGAATTGCCGGAAGGCAATAGGCTACTTGTGAATAATGGAGAATATACCAACTGAAGCTCCATGCTACCGAGATAGAATTTACCGTTTAATGCAAATATCCCGATGTCCTCATCTTCGGTATCTAAAACATCTGAATAGTCGGTTGGACTTAGAGTATTCATCGGATTAAAGCCGTCAGCTTTTCCCCATGAGATAATCTGTTTACCTACTCTTAAATCCCACTTCTTGAAGAATAAGTCCATATACAACTCATCAACATATACACGGTCTCTTGTTTCATCCGACAAGTCGTTTCTAAATTCTATTGATGAAAAGAATGAGTATCTGGAGCTAAAGTTTGAAGCTACCTCTAGTTGTAGGATTCCTTGATTTCTGCTATTTATTTTATCGTCTTTCTCTTTGAGAAATGAGATATGGTCTAGCTCAGCTAAACCATTTATTGAGTATTTGTTTTGTGAAAACGCCAAGTGGTATAAGCAGATAGAAAATAAGGCTAGTATTATTTTTATGGTTTTCATTTTGTCTATGATTTTAAAAGGCACTAAAGAATTAGCTTATCTTTAGTGCCTTATGTGTAAATTAATGGGTTGATTTAATTGTGAATTTTAATTACCTCGCTCTAGCATTCTGACAGAGAACATTTCTTCGTCCACATCGGTATTTATCTGAATATTGCTATACGATAGAATGGTTTTGTGTTTTGTCTTCAGATTCTCCATTGTGAGGGTGTAAGCACGGTAGAAATTTGTAGTACCAGGAACTGCTTTGATGTTTGTCCCTTTTAGGATTTTGAACAGTTCGCCGTGCTTGTCATAGAAGTCAACTTTATTGACAATGAAATTGTCTTTGCTCACGTAATAGATGCTCTTGCTATATCCCGAAATCTTCTTTCTTTCCTCATTACTTGGCACTGCTTCAACTTTGTGGCAATCTATACCGTTTACAGTTTCACTACCGATTAGCTTGAAGCTGTAATCTTCCATTACCATTTCGTCAATATCTTCATAAGTGAAATCAGAACCCATGAAGGAATCACTATCCTCTCCTGTTGATATTCTTCTTGATTTTCTCAATGCAGGTAGATACAAATAGCGAGTTTCATCATCTTTACTATTCTCTACCGAAAGGAATCCTGAACCTTTCACATCGGCAGGTTGTAGGAACTTGATGAGCGTGCTTAGTAGTCCGGCATCATCTTTCATTGAGAAACGCTCAACGGTTCTCGACCTTTTTTTGTTGGAGCTATTGATAAGCTCCATTGTCATATCACTCACTTCTGTTTTGAAATCAAACTGTTTGTCGTTTTCTTTCATAATCTGCAAACCTGTCAACTGTTGAGCAGATGCGATTGAGCCAATACCCATGATGAGGGTTGCTAAAACACTAAAAAATAACTTTTTCATTTTATGTAATTTAATTATTGAATTTCACTTTGAATAACTTGAAGATGGCAGGGAACAACAGCAATGAGCCGAAACTTGTGCCAATCATTGTGAGGGATATTAGCCATCCGAATTGTTGAAGTGGGATAAATCCGGAGAAAAGGAAAATCACGAATCCGAATATGTTAGTGATGACATCTAGGAGTATAGCTTTACCTGTACTTCCCATTACATTTCTAACAGCTAAATCGAAATCTTTTTGTATCTCCATTTCTTTCCGCAGGGATGTGATATAGTGGATTGCAAAATCTACCCCGATACCAATTCCGATACTCGTAATAATTGCGGTTGCAGTTTCTAAACGAAGCCCTATGAAGCCCATTACTCCAAAGGTTAGTATTGATGCTATTGTTAGTGGTACAATGCTTACAAGTCCATATTTTACTGATTTGAATACCAAAGAACAAATGACCAATACTATGAATATTGCCAATATGATATTCTGAATTTTACCGAGTACGATGTAATCAACCTGTGCCAACCAGAACATGACTTCTCCTCCGAACTCAACTTTCATATCGGTAAAGTTCTCTTTGGCATACTTATTAAGCGCAGAGTACAGTTTGTTGTGGTCTTCTTGGTCGCTACTTGTCAGCATCATTCTGACCTTTGTGCTTTTGTAGTCGTAGTCAATCATGGCGTTGAAATCACCGGGATTGCCTGACATTCCGTAGAGCAGTAAATATTGAGCTATTTCCTCTTGACTGTTTGGGATTGTTTCGTGAGAACTGTCTCCGCTGTGTAGTTCTTTGTTCATCCTTTTGATTACATCAACCACCGAAAAGGTGTTTCCTACATATTCAAAGGTGTGAGCATATTCTAAGAAATCATCTACTTCTCTTAGGAACTGTGGTTGCTTGACTGCATCAAGGTCTTTTCCCTCAAACATTATATCGATGTACCTTGCTCCGCCCAGATGTTCATTGAACTCATTATATGTTTTTCTTAGCCTATGTTCTTGTGGGAAATATTCTATAAAATCGTTTCCTATTTCAACTTTGCTCATTCCGTATATTGACAATAGCAAAACAACGAATGATGTAGCTAGTATGGTTTTGCGATATTTCAATGAAACATTAGCCAAACTGGATAAGAAACCATTTAGCAGTTTGTTATCTACTACCGAACTATTTTTGATTTTCTTGTTTCTTATCAGCCATAAAAGCGATGACATGAAGAAGATTGAAACTATAAAGGTGAGTATGATACCAACCGATGAAATAAGTCCGAACTCTTGAATTGAATTAACTCTGAATATTATCAAAGAGAAAGTACCTATTGCAGATGTTATACCTGTGAGCATTATCGGTTTTGCCATATACTTTATAGCAAGTTTTCTAGCTTCTGCCGGATTTGACATTTCTGCATATTCTTCATAGAACCGTTGCATGATATGAATACCATACGAACCGGATATTACGAGCATTAAGATTGGCAGAACCGATGACACTAAGTTCATCTTGAAGCCTGCCAGCCCCATGAAACCCATAGTCCAAACAATACTCAACACTACAACCGAAAACGGAAGAAGAACTCCTATCTTTGTTCGGAAAGCTAGCAGATATACAGATAGCAGAACCAACAATGCGAGTGGAAGCAAAAAGCCAATATCGCCACTTATTCCCAAGTCAATTTCTTTTTGCTGAATTGGGTCTCCCGACATGAATATTTGTTCGGGGTCTTTGTATTTATCTACAATCTCCGAAACCTTAGCATATACATATTCCTCCACGTAGCCTTCTTCGATGTTTGCCACAATTGCCGAGAACGTTCCGTCTCGTGAGATAATCCTATCCACATAAGGTCGTTATGGATTGCACTTTCTCTTAGTTTATCTAGTGAAGCCTTATCTGTTGGTATCTCGGGGATGAATACGCCAACATCTAGCCCATCATCATTACCTGTGATGTTGTTTACGGAAACAATACTCACAACTTCATCGGGAAGAACACCTTTGATACCCTTTACTTCTTCCTCAATCTCTTTAATTTTTTGTAGTGTGCCGTGAGTGAAGATATTGTCCGACTTTATTCCGACAAGGATAATGTCTTTCTTCCCGAAAGTTTCCTCGATACGTTCTTTAGTCATTACCATCGGGTCGTCTGCGGGAAGCTCCGATTCACTCATGTTGTTTTCCATTTCGAGCTTTGTTAGTCCAAAGCCGAAAACTAATGTCAACGAAACCACAATCGTAAATATCCACTTGGGTTTGTTGATGATAAAATCAATTATCTTGTTCATTTTTCAAATTTTGTTTGACGACAATTATTTGCAGTCGCATTATTAATACTATTTATTCATTCGTTAAAACCAATCATTTGACCAATTAAAGAACAAAATAAAACCAAACATCAGAAATACCACTTAACAAAAGGCTAATACCTAGCAGGAGTGGTTATGATATTTGGTTGATATATCTTGCTTTTACAGCTTTATTTCATTTATCAGCATATTTGATATGTATGACTTTCTGCTCAATAAAAGTTCTTCCATTTCTTTGCGGTTCCCCAGCTTTGGACTAAGAAGACCAATTGACAAATAAGGTAGGATTGTCAGAGATATTAAATCAATAAAGAATGCTTGAGGATTGATAGGCTTGATTAACTTATCCTCAATGGCTTTATTAATCTCTGCAAAGAATACCGATAAATCAACAGTTGTATAATTGCTCTCTTTGTGTTTTTCCATTGCTTCCGTAAGGAGTTCCGAATTCTTAGAAGCCTCGCTCATTACAAACATAGGCAGTTCCGGATTTTCGGCGGCAGCATCTATATAGGTAGATACTAACATTTCAACTTTCTTGAAGAAATCTACTTCTGCAATCAATACCTCATGTATATTTTTGAATAGCTGTCTGAAAGCATCATCAAATACAATCTTGAATATAGCATCTTTGCTACGATAGTAGTAGTGTAGCATTGATAGGTTTACTTGCGCAACATTTGCAATATCACGCATTTTTGTTCCGTCATACCCCTTCTTGTAGAATACTTGCTGTGCTGCAATGATTATATTCTTTTCTGCTTCAGTAGTTTTAATTGCCATATCTTAATGTTTAACACTCATTATTCAATCACTTGACCGATGCAAATGTAAAGACATTTTTTTACTGTGCAAATAATAACCAAAAAATTAGCGAGCTTATTTTTCAAAAATGTTTATGTGATAATCAATAATTTAATAGGTTTGTATTCAAATTGTTCAACTGAACAATCTAGTTGATTACTGGCTATTTCGGTCAGACCATGCCACTGTTTTCGGAGCAAACCGTGCCACTAAAAGAGACTGCAATTATACGACAAAAAAGTTAGATTTCATGTTTTAAAACTCCTTTTCTCATAGAATCTCCTTTGAGGTCTATTCGATGAGAGGAGTTAACCAATCGGTCGAGTATCGCATCGGCAATTGTACCCTCCCCGATAATGTCATACCATATGGAAACGGGGATTTGAGACACTACGATTGTCGACTGCTTATTGTATCTATCATCAATGATA
>JBKECH010000173.1:0-1587 GCA_047974415.1 Bacteroidales bacterium
AAATAGGCTACTACGACAAGTATCATGCGGAGTCGTTAGGCGATTTTGCCAAATGGAGAAACTGGGCTACGGTTCCGCACATCAGGGTATACAGAGGAGTAAGTAGCGATATGAGCACCACCGAAATTTACGCCACCACCATTCACGAATTGGCTCATGCAGCGCACTGGCAGCTTGTGGTGAAAGCATCGGGCTCAAACCGAGTGGAGGATTTTCTATCCGCCGACAATAAGCTGACAGAAAGTTGGGCTTTGGGTGTGGAAACCTCTTTTACTCGACATTTTGTAAAAAGCAACTACGACCTATATAATAATGTTGGCTCATACCATAATAAGGACAATTATACTGAAATAGTTTTGGAACTAATGGAAGATGCTGGTTACACATTGAAAGAATTAGAGGCATGTCTACCTAAAGCAAAAAACCTAAAACAGTGGGAAAATAATATTAAAGCCAAATATGAAAAAGACGATGAGAAACTTAAAGCTATTTTTGATAAGTATTAGTAGTGCATTGCTGCTTTTTGCCTGTTCTTGGATGACCACAACAGATTATGCTGGCAGTGTTGAATTCTACCTAATAAACAATACAAGCGTAGATATTCATGCTTTAACAGTTTCGGACCGTGGCTACACGAGCGAATTTAACATTCTTGCTGGAGATACATTGTATGATAAAAGACACAACGCTAGGTTCTCTGAAGAAAAACCCAAGACAAGCGAGGCATTTTCTGCCCTAACTATAATTTACGATACCGTATATTTCAACTTAGGCGAAGATAAGCAGATAAAGTTTGTGCGAAATTATTCGAATGATTGCGAAACAGCAAGGTCGGTGTATTGCGTGAATGAATATCGCGCAGAAAATCCTGACGATCGAGAGTTTAAGTACTACTACACTTTCACCCAAGACGACTACAACAACGCCACCCTCATAGAAGAAAACTAGCAAGGAGTGGGAGAGGAATACAAAAGGGAGCAACAGATGTTGCTCCTATTTTTTTTGCTTTACATCGAATCGTAGGAACTGTCTGCACCTTTTGGACAGCTACTTTTTTAACAATTCCAAATTTTTGCTTCGTTTTAAATCAAAAACTTTAACACTATTCACCGTGCGCAAGTCTCAAAACATTAATAGTCTTGATGTTATTAGGCTGCGCAGACCTCGAAATGTTAATGATTTTAACACTGCTATGCTGTGCAGACCTCGAAATGTTAATGATTTTAACACTGTCACGCTGCGCAGACCTCAAAATGTTAATGATTTTAACACTGTCACGCATCGCGGACCTCGAAAAACCCCTGATAAGGGGTTGAATAATATGGCTCTATGTCGAATATAGTGGGTAATCAAATTTGAGTTTTCCAGCAATGAAGTAAAGGGGGTATAACAAACACAACCACCAAATCCACTCAAACGCTCGAAAGCTTAATGTTTGCAAGTTATGAGAGCCTATGAGGTCGACAAGTCGCACCCAAACTAATCGAGGGTTTATTATAATTATACTACAATTATGATATAATTATTCGAGGGATGGAATAAAACCGTGTAAATGTTGCTTATATGGCGATAAAATTAGTAATGCCG
>JBKECH010000076.1:0-3260 GCA_047974415.1 Bacteroidales bacterium
CCTTTCATTACCGATCCTTTTATTGTTTTGCCATCAATAGTAACAACCGCTCCATCAGTAAGATCTGTTAATTCATTTATCCATGATATAAAACACGTA
This sequence comes from Bacteroidales bacterium, assembly GCA_047974415.1. Classification (GTDB taxonomy): domain Bacteria; phylum Bacteroidota; class Bacteroidia; order Bacteroidales; family Prolixibacteraceae; genus JBKEAJ01. The sequence continues at coordinate 100 of JBKECH010000076.1, forward strand.
TTGAAGCTGTCTGTATCTAGCCTGGCAAAGAGCTTTCCTAAAACATCATGAGAGGGAGTGCCATTGGTATATGGATAGAATTTGCGCAACCATTCCAACTTCTCTTTCCCAAACAGGGTTATGTCAGTTCACGTGCCAAACCCACTTAACGAGGCGCTAATACACAAGAAAAATATTTCTATTAATGGATAACTGTAGTATCCTTTGTTTGTTCGCCTAGGGTCTTCCAATGTTGAAAATGAGTTAGTAAATAGTCGTTCTCTTTCTTTTTCAGGGCCTTTGTTTTTCATTTTTTTTGAAAGGGAACAGCCCCTTTCAGATGTCCAAAGATACTAATATTGTGGGAATAATCACTCTTTTTTAAGGGCGATTTACCTGACACTAGGGACTTGCACCCATGAGATTACGCCCATGCTGGGCGTACATAAAAAAACCACTGCTCTAATACAAAAACAGTGGTCTATAAAACAGCTCGAATTATGAATATTTTCGACTAACCCCTATGTCTCAAACGCAAAAGCTATAAAAAAGTTGTATCGAACAAAATATATTTATTCTTCTTTGAGAAAATTTGTTTCGTATAGGTCTTTTCTTCGATCGCTCATAGTTCTGACCGCTCCGTTGTGATGTAACTCTTTTAAAAGGTTAAGATCAACGTCCACTATCAATGTCATTTCTGTGTTTGGTGTAGCTTCGCCTTTCACCGCATTTGAAGGGAATGCAAAGTCAGAAGGCGTAAAAACAGCAGCTTGTCCGAACTGAATATCCATGTTGTTAACACCTGGCAAGTTACCGACACATCCAGCAATGGCAACATAACACTCATTCTCGACAGCTCTGGCTTGAGCACATGCTCTCACTCTGGTATAAGCATTCTGAGTATCGGTAAGATATGGCACAAAAAGAATTTTCATGCCTTGGTCGGCAAGTATCCTTGACAATTCGGGGAATTCAACATCATAACAAATCACCAAGCCAATTTTACCACAATCTGTATCGAAGACCTTTATATTGCTACCACCTTTCATTCCGTAACATTTTTTCTCGTTAGGCGTGATGTGCACTTTGCGATATTCGTCGATTTTACCATCGCGATGTAGCAAATAGCTGATGTTATATAGGTCTCCATTTTCCTCAAAAGGCATACTGCCCGAGATAATATTAACATTATAACTTATTGCAAGTTCTAGTATTTTGCATTTTATCTCTTCTGTCATTTTTGACAGTTCCAACATACTATCTCTCTCAGAAAGGTGATTGTAGGGAGCTAATAGTGGGGAGTTGAAAAATTCTGGAAATAAGGCAAAGTCGGCATTGTATCCTGCCACAGCATCGACAAAAAACTCCACCTGTCCATAAAAATCATCAATAGTTTTAAAGTGCCTCATTTGCCACTGTATAAGTCCAAGCCTGATTACACTATCTTGCATGGCATTGCGCTTTTTGCTGTAATAAATATTATTCCATTGTAGCAACACGGCATTCTCCTTAGACGCTTCGTCGCCTGGCAAATATTTTTTTAATACCCTTATCGGCAAAAACTCATTAGATAGCTGAAAAGAAAGTACAGGGTCATATATTTCCTTGTCTTTTACCTTACGGATATATTCTCGCGGCGTAAGCTCTTTGCTGTGTTTGTGGTAGTTTGGTATTCTTCCTCCTATTATAATTGATTTTAAGTTCAGTGTTTCGCAAAGCTCTTTTCGAGCATCATAGAGTCTGCGTCCAAGTCTAAATTGGCGATATTCTGGATCTACGAAAACTTCAATACCATACAATACATCACCACTTGCAGTATGAGTGCTAAAAGTAAAATCCCCAATTATTTCTGAATAAGTATGCTCATCTTCAAATTCTTTGTAATTAATAATAACAGACAAGCAAATGGCCGCAATTTTATTGTCAACCGTTATGCATATTTGCCCATCTGGAAAAATTGACGTTAGCTTCTTAATACTCCCTCTACTCCAAAGAGACTCTGACATAGTTGGATAAGCACGCTTCATCACTTCTGTCATTTCGTCGAAATCACTTAATTTCAATTTTCTTATATCTATTTGCATATTTCTTAGTGTATTTAAAATTATACTTTCCTCATTTTGTTTCAAATCGCAAATGTATACTATTTCTTTATCACACCTAGCTAATTCTCTCTTATTTTAATACTATCTCCCCTTCAATAAAAAAGTATTGTGCTAATTAGAGCCCATCCATAAATTTGGACATCTGCGTTATGCTCACTTTGCGAATTAGTCATTTATACAAGTAGAGACGCCAAACTTGGGTGTCTCTACTCCCAATTCACAAACTCCCAATATACAGAACGGCAAGCTTTGATATTTAACTTTATAGTTCCGACTCCAGACTTTATGGACAGACACTACATAGTGTTAGCCATTAAGCTACTTACTGATTTTTAAGGCTTTTCTCTTATCTACGCAACTTATTAGCTGTTCCAACACCAGCTGCCCGATAAAATGTGTACTTTTACCCATGTTTCTTTTACGTTTTATGGCTAAAACAAAAAACAAAGCTGAACTCCTATGTTGGGGTTCAGCTTTGTTTTTTGGTACGCCCAGCATGGGCGTAATCTCCTAGGTGTAAGTCCCTAGCGAGCCCTAATAGTGGGAATAGCCTAGCCAAGAGCAAGGGTGTCCATAGCGATGTAGAATCTGAAGGAAGCTGGCAGGTATAAGGCGGAAAGATTACGTTCTTATCTGGGGAGGTCTCACAGACGTGCAGATATTTTTTTAGAAGCATGGAGTAAAGCTAGCTGTGAGAAGTCAGCCGAGGACATAGTACCGATGAGAAAGCATGGGGAAGGTCCGAACCTTAACAAATCGAGAAGTAAATGAATGTTACAAATAGTAGCTACCCTCAGAATAGAAGCACGGCATGCGGAAGCTATGAGGGAGTGCAGACTATCATTGGGTATATCGAGAAGCGTTTGCTGCTCAAAGTAAATCAGGAGAAGACGAAAGTAGGATATATACAAGGGTTGAAATTCTTAGGCTCTTCTTTTTACATAAGGACAGGGAAATGCCGTTTATCCCTTCATAAGCAAAGTCTCAAAAAGCTGAAGGCTAGGCTACGAGAGCTCACTGCAAGGTGTAATGGCATGGGCTATGAACAAAGGAAACTTCAACTACCCCGATACATCC
>JBKECH010000157.1:0-2394 GCA_047974415.1 Bacteroidales bacterium
TGTAAATATGCTTAGTATATTGTCCGCCTTGTTGAAGCACCAAGTAGGGGTTCACATAAAGCGTGTAGTTTTGGTTCTGCGTGTAGCCACCACTGAAAGCACCATTTACGTGTACGCCCTCGCTTGCGCCGTGGAGTTTTATGGTTCTTTCTCCGCCTGCATCGTAAAAATAACTGCTGACGTAGCCGTTGTCGCAAATGGCTCTTAATCTATTTTCCTCGTCCCAAAGGAGGCTGCGCTCGCCAATGGGTTGATATGTTTGGTGTGATGTACTCATATTTTCCTCAAAGCTAGGAAAAAGATATTGAAAATGCAAACATGAAGCTACACAATAGCACCATTTTCAAATTGGGGCAATTATAAAGAGGGAGCAATTGCTCCCTCTTTTAATTAAGTGGGTATATTGATTGGTAAAGTTGTATGTATTAAAAGCAAACAGCCCTACCCAAGATGGGCAAGGCTGTTTGCATTTCATTATCCACTGATAACGGTCTTTTTAGTGATCTAAATATAGGGTACTAAAATAATATTAAACTCCCTATATATTATTTCAAACTCACATAAGGCTTATTATCAATAGCTTTAAAATAGGAAACGGGAATGTCCACTAAATTTGAACCATTGCCAATTTACCACTGTAAACGGGATTTGCTTCATAACTGTTTTATGAACCTGTATTTATTCATCTCGTCGGGGTCACCTATAAATATATACAAATCAAAGGGAGGCTTATTTCCAAATGTTCCTTGTCCTGATATGTAAAAATCAAAAGTGTATTTCCTACTGTTGATTCTTATTACTTGCTTTTTGTACATATCTGTTGTAAACTCCCATTTTCCTGAAAAGTCAATCGTTTCATTCGTCTTACTATAAAATATATTAGACAAGTCGATGTCTTTAATAATAGTAGAACTGTCTTCATTTAGTTCTACGGTCGCTTTATCTCCAGCTTCCCAAATACCAACAAAATCTTTTCGTTCAAATTTAAGATTACTGCAACTTTGAAGAAACAAGAATAACCCTATAATAATCGTTACTATCTGTTTTATTTCTCTCTTCATTTAATGGATATTGTTTCTGTCCAATTAAACGATTGAGATGTTTTAGAACCCCAACCTGTTGAAAAGTAACTATTGATAGTCTTGCCTACTGTTTGTTGCCATGTAGGCCAATACCCAACAACAGGCGGACGTGAAGCGGATTGCATTGTAGATATATTATTGATAGTAAACAATACTGTTGCTGACCCATCATTAATTCCCGTTATTTTCCAACCCAAACTATATGAACCTAAATATGTAACTGCTAAATTTCCTGTTTGTCCTGCTGTTAATAAGGTAGAGTAGTCCTTAACGTATTTGCCAACTCCTTGAATACCGCCCAAGCTATATGGTGCACTTCCTGTTTTACCAACTTCAGCACCATTCGCAATTTCACCTAATATAATGTTTTTAGTTTCTGCAACATGGATGTGTGTTTTCAATAATTCAGTAAAATTGTCGCCATTTGTAAAGTCCCTACGTCTTGGACCTTTCCCTGACAGCCACTCTGTTCCAACCTGAAAAGGTGTAACGGTTGAATTTGGCCACGTAAAAGAAACGTCTGCTGCACTATTCCCTAAATAGACGCTTGTCTTTCCATCTGTTCCACTTGTTTCGTTAATCTTTGCATTATCAATTATTGCTCCTGGAGCTTTGTAATCATCATAACCTGCAGCTTTAGCTTGCTCTTCACTTGTAATATAGTCATTCCAACTCCATGAAGTTGTACCATCTTCATTGTTTGTTCCTACCCAATCATCCAACATCCCCGTAGGATCGGTCAACATCACTGGATTATTCTGACAATACTGATAAGGTGAAAATCCGTAACGTTCCTCGTTTAACGGATCAACCCCATACCAAAGTCCAATCCGTGGATTATAATACCTCGCCCCATAATAATACAGCCCAGTCTCACTGTCATACTCCTTGCCGTTAAACAAGAAAGGCGTGTTCCAAGTATTATTTCGTTCTTCCAAGAAGACTTCGCCAAATGGCACATACTCAATATGCTGCACTACTTCGCCGTCTAGGTTCGTGATGTAGCTTGCAGAACCCAAATGGTCGGGATGGTAGTAATACTGCAAGTTTTCGTAAGTGTCACCACCAACAGGGATGCTTTTTAGCTGTGGGTTAGCATCGTCGCAGCAGAAGCCTGCGCCTGCTACGTAATCATCGTTATCAACGGCTAAATATGGAACTTCAAACAATTTATATTCTGCCTTAATAACATCCTGTAATTCAGAATATATACACTTATAATCAGGCATCTCAGTGCCTGAAACCTCTGAACCAGCAAATTCTTCTCGGCGTGGGGCAACTCCAAATGAACGGACGTCGCCTAATTTAATAA
>JBKECH010000025.1:0-11243 GCA_047974415.1 Bacteroidales bacterium
ATGTGTTTTGTGCTACTCGGTAGCGCATACGCGCAAAGAGCAATAACCGGGAAGGTTATTGACGACCAGGGGCTTGGCGTTGCAGGAGCTTCGGTAGTGCAAAAAGGGACGGTCAAAGGCACTATTACAGATGCCGACGGCAACTACTCGCTAACAGTCCCAGAGGGAGTAGTCCTGCAAATTTCCTTTATGGGAATGAAAACGCAGGAAGTGACGGTAGGAACTCAAAGTGTTATTGACATTACTATGAACCCCGATGCAATCGGGGTTGATGAGGTGGTGGTTGTGGGTTATGGAACACAGAAGAAGGTAAATTTAACTGGTTCGGTGAGCTCGATTAATTTTGAAGATGAGATGCAATCGCGTCCAGTGACCAATGTCTCTAGTGCTTTATCAGGCTTAAGTTCTGGTGTCACAGTTCGACAAGGAGCAGGTAAGCCAGGAGAAGATGGAGCATCTATTCGTATTCGGGGGGTTGGTACATTGAATAATAATAATCCACTGATCATCATTGATGGGATGGAAGGAGTTTTGGACGCTATTAATCCTGACGACATTGCTTCTATCTCAATCTTGAAAGACGCTGCAGCTTCTGCTATTTATGGTTCGCGGGCAGCAAATGGGGTAGTATTGGTATCTACAAAGAAAGGGAATAGAGAACGGACCTCAGTGACTTACAGTGGTAATTTTTCCATCTCTTCGCCTAGCAATTTGTTAGAATTCGTTTCTGATTACCCAACTTATATGCGCTTAATCAATGAAAGCGCAAGAAATATTGGTTCCGCTGAGCATTTTTCGTCCTCAACGATTGAGGCATGGGAAGCCGCAAATGCCAATCCAGACGGATCAAATGAAAATGGAGTTCCGAATTGGCTTGCTTTTCCAAATACCAATTGGGCTACAGAAATGTACGAGTCTAACCTTGTGCAGGAGCACAATCTTTCTGTTAGTGGAGGAAGCGAGAAATCTACTTACTTACTATCTTTAGGGTATCTTGATAACCCTGGACTAGTTCAGAATACAGGTGTAAAACGCTATACTTTTCGGATTAATATAGAAGCCGACATTAAGGAATGGTTAACTGTCGGCACTCATACTTACGCAACTCAACAAGATAAAGAGATGGGTAATTATAAAGACATGTTGAACTTTATGAGACAATCTACTCCAGGTTTAGTTGGAGAGTATAATGGCAAGTATGGCTACCCTGAGGCTCCAGAAGAGAGTGCTACGGCTAATAATCTTTATTGTTTCTTAAATAGTAAAGAAGGTGATGACAGGGTGTCTCGTTTCAATACTACGGTTTTTAGTGAGATTGATATCTTTAAGGGTTTGTCATGGAGGTTTAATTTAAACTATGCAAGAAGGTTTGATGAATATAATTCTCACACGAATGGAGCCAGTAGAGAGCAGACTAAGTTTAGTGAAGACTTGGTTATGTTTGAAGCAACTCCTCCGTCTCTAATGTCTACTTATTATAAAACCTATGCTAACGAAAGTTACACTCTTGAGAACTTGCTTAACTACGAAACAACAGTTGGAGAAAATCATGATATCAGCGTATTAGCAGGATATAATGAAAATTACTTCTTTGGTTATGATCATAACTCTACAAAAAAAGGATTGATTGACCAAAGTATTTCAACTCCAGGTTCAGCAACAGAAATGATTTCAATTAATGGAGGAGCTGTAGATTATGCAATGCGCTCTTGGTTTGGTCGTGTGAATTATGGATTTAAGCAAAAATATCTATTGGAGGCAAACTTCCGTTATGATGGATCTAGTCGGTTTCATGAAGATAACAGGTGGGGAGTGTTCCCCTCTTTCTCTGCTGCCTGGCGATTATCAGAAGAATCATTTATGCAGGATTTACGACCATTTTTTCAAAACCTGAAGCTGAGGGCATCATGGGGGCAGCTAGGAAACAACGTAACCCAGCGTGGCAGTAATGTTGAAAACTATGCTTACCAAGCGGTGTATGGTGATGTCGGTTATTCGTTTGGAGGTGCGCAAGTTGCAGGTTTACGTCCTACTATTATCGCCAACCCATCCTTGGAGTGGGAAAACACAACAATGACTAACGTCGGGCTTGATTTCACAGCGCTTGATTCTCGTATAACTGCAGATATGGACTTCTACAGTAAGGTGACTGATGGTATATTAACAGTCCCTCCAATTTACTTGACTGCAGGATTGATTGGAGCTCCTATTCGCAACACTGCAGAAGTCGCCAACAAAGGCTTAGAGCTTACATTGGGATGGAGAGATAAGGTTGGCGAAGTAAGCTATTCTGTATCTGGCAACTTCTCTTATAATCACAACGAAGTGACTAGATATAAAGGGAAGTTGGAAGAAGGCTGGCGCACTGATGAAAACGGAGACAAATATTACTATTCAAATTTAGGAGATGTGTCTTCAGGATCGACAACACGGACTTTAGAAAATCATATTATTGGAGAGTATTTAGTATATGATATATACAAAGGAAATGGAAATTACTTTAATGCCGATGGGACAGTTAATCCACATGGAGGGCCTCGGGATGGGATGATTCGCACGAAGGAAGATATGGATTGGTTAAAAGCGATGGTCGATGATGGAGCTCGATTTTTTCCGAATCAAGACATCAAGAAAAATGGGATTTGGTATGGAGACTACATCTATGCTGACAACAATGGAGATGGGACTTACGGGAATGCGTATGACAGCAGGTTTACTGAAACATCTTCAATTCCAAAGTACACCTTTGGATTAAGTATGAATTTGGCTTGGAAAGATTTTGATCTTAGCATGGTTTGGTCTGGCATGGCAGGCAATGAACTTTACTGGAACGAAAGTGGCTACAATCGTCCAAATCTGCGTATTGGAAATCAGGTCGGCGAAATTCTGGCAAACGACCATTACTATTTCAATGAAGATGATATAAACGATCCTGTAAATAATATTGAAGCAACTTATCCTCGTTTGAAGTTGGATGAAGGAGACTCTCAAAACACTGAAGTTAGCACAGCATGGTTGTATGATGCCTCTTTTATAAAACTGCGTAATCTAACTCTAGGCTATACGCTACCATCACATTTAGTGCAGAAGATTCATACCCAGAGGATAAGGGTGTATTTCTCTGCAGAGAACTTATTTACTATTACCTCTTTTCCTGGTTTAGATCCAGAGATGGGAGCTAATTCAAATTACCCCATCATGAGACAGATTTCCTTTGGAACTAACATTTCATTTTAATTTTATTGAGATATGAAGAAGTTAAAATACATTATATTTTTGGTCACATCACTCTTATTTTTTCAAGGGTGTATGAGAGACCTTTTAGACACAACTTCCTATGATTCTATCGGGTCGGGAAATATGTGGAATAGCGAAAACCTGATTGATCTAGGAGTTAATGGTGTATATAATACACTAAGGTATCCTTTCGTTGGGAAAGAGCGATGGATGCTTGACCAAGACGGTTTTGTGGGAATGGACCGCAATCGAACTTCGTGGATTATAGGCTCATCAACTTTCAAAAGTGGAGTTATCACTGCTAATGATGGGCTGTTCTCAAAATATTGGCAACAACATTACGAAGGAATCCATCGAGCAAACGATGCTTTAGCTAATCTTGTTCCAGGAGTGCCTATTTCTGAAGGAAAGTTAGCTCGTTTGATTGCTGAAGTGAAATTTCTACGAGCTTATTTCTACTTCAATTTAAATCAAGTGTTCAAAGGTGTTCCTATTTACTTAGAGCCAGTATCTGCAGAAGAAATTAATCGCCCTCGCGATACTGAAGCTTCCGTATGGCAAACAATCATCGATGACTTGACTGATTGTATCAATGAAACGAATCTGCCTGATATGTATTCGAGAGGTGACGCAGAGTTTGGCCGAGTTACTAAAGCCGCATCATACGCATTGAGAGGTAAAGCATATTTGTATATGAAGGAATATTCAAAGGCTGAGAGTGATTTACGAAAAGTAGGTGAACTAGGGCCGAGTCTTTTCCAAGGTAATTACAAAGAGATTTTCAGTACAGCAAACGAACAAAGCCCCGAAATGATTTTTTCGGTGCAGAATGTTGCTCTTTCAGGCTTAGGGAGTAGAACGCAAAAATATGTTGGCACTCGTGTCGCATTTGGGTCTAACTGGAATAACTATCTGCCTCATCCTGATTTTATTGAATCTTTTGAAAATGCAGATGGTTCTCCCTTTAAATGGGATGACTACTTGCCTGGTTATTCAACGATGACCCCTGAGGAGCGTGTTGTATTCTTCCTGCGTGATGGAATGACAGAAAAGCAAATTGCAGATTTTAAGACAAAAGGGGCCAATATGAACTTATATCTAAAAGAGGGTAATGAGGCGCGGATTAAAGCAGCTTACGATAATCGAGATCCTCGATTGAAGGCTACAATCATCACTCCCTATTCGACCTTTAATGGAGCAACGGGAACAGATGTGTTTACTTATACGCTTCGTTGGCCTTATGTTGGCTCTGATAGAGCAGAGCCATTTGATATCAGAACAGATTCAAACAACAAATTCTATTATTTATGGCGCAAGTGGGTATATGAAGGAAATAGTATTGAAAACCGAGAGTATGGTCCTACTGACATGCCTCTAATTCGTTATGCCGATGTCTTATTGATGCTAGCAGAAGCAATTAATGAACAGGGGTTTAATTCAGAGTCTGTAGCCGTTGTGAATAAGATTCGTCAAAGAGCTGGAGTTCCTCCTTTGCAAATATCGGATGCAAGCCTACCAACTTATGTCAGTAATCAAGATGGTATGCGTATTCGTATCCAAAACGAGCGTCGCTGGGAGTTGCCATTGGAGGGGATTAACTTGTTTGACGAAATGCGTTGGGAATCGTGGAAGCAAAAAAAGTTTTACGATGGTAATGGTGCAAAAGAAATATACGGAATTCAATCATATCCCTTCTCATGGAGAGGAGATTATGTGTACACCTGGGCAATTCCAAGAACAGAAATAGAACGAAACTCTAAGCTGACTCAAAATTCAGGTTGGGACTAAAGTCTGGGGTTAATGTCAAAATTGCAATATTAGATAAGCGTGCTGCAATCCAGGTGTTTGCGGTGCGCTTTGTGCTCGGCTCATATGCCATGCCTTGTAGCTATCTGAGGACTAGCATGTGCATTTTTAAAATATAGGCTCTTTCGATATGCGTCCTGGATATCCAATAGTTTGTTCAACTATTTTTTTTGTTTTCCTAATAGTAATACTTTATTTACCAAACGTGGATGTGTTGCATTTACTCTTTCTTTCTCTAAACCGAAAACAAAATCTTCGCCTTCATCTCCCAAAATAGTTTGGTCGGTTCCTTTTTGTGGAACTTTAGGTTTTTCGATTTCTTCTCGTTGTAATGCTTCTATAGAAGTGGTTAGGATTTTAGGATTTAAAACGGCTATTTTCCCAAAATAAGCTGATCAATCAGAATACATTTGTTTCTTCTCATTATCGTTACTTAAATCGTATTTGAAAATGACAAATTGTAGAGGTTCGGCTAATTCCGAAATAAAAACATTCGATAATTTTTATAATCATTTCTCGTCAAACTCTCTTTTTCTGTTTTATATTTTGCTGAGATTTGCAGAGTCTAGGTCAAGCTGGAATGCAAGTTGAGTTAAGGCCAAACCATTGTCTGTCCTTAATTGTTTTATATATTCTCCAAATGTTGCTTTCATATACTTGTAAATTTAAACTTGTCAGTCAATGATAAATTTAGTTAATTATTTTAGGCTCTATGTCGTTTGTAGTGGGTAGTTATTTTAGCTTTGCCGTAGGCAATTAATCTTACTAGCATGAAAATTTCCACGCATAGCTTCCCCATCGGGGATTAATCTGTTTAATTGTTGAAGGTTTAGGGTTGAATTGTTGAAGGTTGAATTGTTGGAAGTTTAGGATCTGCGCAGGGCGAACATTGTTAAAATTATTAATATTTTGAGGTCTGTGCAAGGTAAATAGGGTTAAAGTTTTTGATTTGGAATGAAGGTGGAAATTTGGAATTGTTAAAAAAGCATTGGTTCAAAATGTGGGCTCACCCACTCTATTCGACATAGAGCCCATAATTTTATTTCTTTATGCAAATAATCCGCGAGAAAAAGTTGTATTTACAAGTTGACCTTAGAATGTATTTTTTACTACCTTTGAAATATTATTAATAGATAAATATGTCATATAACAGCCTCGGAGATTTTATTGAAACTCTGAAAAGAGAGAATGAACTAGCTTGCGTGGACAAGGCCGTGAACACAGAGTTTGAAATAACGGAGATAGTGGATAGGATCAGTAAGTCTAAAGATGGAGGAAGGGCAGTTCTCTTCACTAACAATGGTACAGATTTCCCCATATTGATAAACATGTTTGGTAGCCATAAAAGAATGGCTTTGTCATTGGGAATTGGTGCCCTTTCGGAGATACAGCAAGAAATGGATCTACTGTTTGAAGAGCTTACCAAAGAACGACTTTCTTTCGTAGACAAGCTCAAAGTACTACCTCATCTAAGAAGGATATCGTCATGGCTACCTCAACACATATCTAGAAAAGGAACTTGCCAGCAGGTAATAATGGAGGAGCCCGACTTATCAAAGCTCCCAATCCTAAAATGCTGGCCCCACGACGGGGGAAGGTTCATCACTCTTCCAATGGTTTTTACTAAAGACCCAACTAGTGGAACTCGCAACGTGGGAATGTACCGAATGCAAGTGCTAAACAACAGAACCACAGGAATGCATTGGCATAGGCATAAAACTGGAGCTAATCATTTTGCCAAGTACAAAGAACTGGGGCTCAAAATGCCTATATCTGTAGTTTTAGGTGGCGACCCAGCATACACATATTCTGCCACGGCTCCTCTACCAGAGAACATAGACGAGATGATGCTTGCAGGCTTTCTACGCAAGAAAAAGGTCCAGCTGGTAAAGTGTATTACCAATGACATATGGGTGCCAGAAGATGCCGACTTTGTGATTGAGGGCTATGTTGACCCAATGGAAGACCTCGCTTTGGAAGGACCTTTTGGCGACCACACAGGCTTCTACTCACTTGCCGACTATTACCCCAAGTTTCACATTACTGCCATAAGCCATCGAAAAGATGCTGTATATCCCACTACTATTGTGGGAGTACCCCCACAAGAAGATGCGTATATAGGCACTGCTACGGAACAAATCTTCCTTACTCCGATCAGAATGACAATGGTACAAGAAATCGAAGACATGTACTTGCCTTTCTACGGTGTGGCGCACAACCTATGCATAACAAAGATTAAAAAATCGTATCCTGGACAGGCTCAGAAGGTGATGAGTACTCTTTGGGGAGCAGGGCAGATGATGTTTAATAAGATTATTGTTGTCGTTGATGGTGATATTGATATCCGAAACGACAACTCTCTGCTGAAGCACCTAATTGAGAATGTGAAAATTGATAGAGATTTATTCTTTTCCTCTGGTCCTCTTGATGTTCTAGACCATACTGCACCAAATTTCTCATATGGGTCTAAATTGGGAATTGATGCTACCAAGAAGCTGAAAGAAGAAAGCAATGTAGTAAATTCTTACACCAAACATAAAGTAGCGGAAGATGAGGAACTAAACATTATCGAGGAGTTGAGAATTGCAACAGGAGACATAGTTTTCATAAAGATAGATTCCGAAAAAATAAAAAATATAAACAATGCAATTGGTTATATAATAAGTAAATACAAAAACAAACACAACGTCGTTGTACTATTCGACAAAGCTGTTCCCATAGAGGATACATTTAGTGCCTTGTGGGTGTTGGCTGGAAATATCGACCCCAAGAGGGATATATATTTTTCGGACGACATGGTAATAGTCGACACTACATCGAAGAAGCAAGAAAGCCACAACTTTCTAAGACAGTGGCCAAATATAGTAACATCAAACCCTAAAACTATAAAAAAAGTAGACGAGCGATGGGAGGAACTTAACTTAGGCGATTTTATAGTATCGCCCTCAAAGAAATATACAAAAATGATGCGCAATGACAGTGCTGTGGCTTTTGGAGATGAGCTCTGCTAATTTCAACAAATTTACTAACTTTGTAGGCAAAAAAGTATGACGTACAAAAGAATCTTACTCAAGCTAAGTGGCGAGTCTCTGATGGGCACGCAAAAATATGGCATAGACTCGACAAGGATAAATGACTATGCCAAGCAAATACTCGATATCTCCGACAAGGGCATACAAGTTGCCATTGTAGTCGGAGGGGGTAATATTTTCCGAGGACTTAGCGGAGTTGACACTGGCGTTGACAGAGTGAAAGGTGACCAAATGGGGATGTTAGCAACAGCCATCAACAGCCTTGCGCTGTCGTCTGCATTAACAGCCTTTGGCGTTAAATCGCGAGTATGCACAGCAATCAGAATGGAGCCTATCGGTGAGTTTTACAGTAGCGCAAAGGCGAAGGATTATCTGCGCAAAGGGGAAGTCGTCATTATTGCATGTGGCACAGGAAACCCTTATTTTACTACAGATACAGGATCGGTACTCAGAGCAATAGAACTCAATTGTGATGTGATGCTGAAAGGCACAAGGGTTGACGGGGTATATACTGCAGACCCAGAAAAGGACCCAAGTGCGACGAAGTTTGACAAAATCACCTTCGATGAACTGTACGAAAGGGGATTGTCGATAATGGACCTAACGGCTACAACACTAAGCCGAGATAATAAGTTACCCATAATAGTATTTAATATGGACGAAATCGGGAATCTCAAAAAAGTACTCTCGCAGGATAATATCGGCACATTAATAACAACATAGAATATCCGAACAAATAAAAATGAACACTCAAGACATTTATCAAGTGTTCCTATCATCGGAAGGTATATCGAAGGACACTAGAACCTTAAAAAAAGGAGAGCTGTACATTGCTATCGAAGGAGACAACTTCGACGGCAACAAATTTGCAAAATCTGCATTGGACAAGGGTGCAAGCCATGCAATTGTTAGTCGCAAAGACTTTGAGGACAACAGGCTAATCCTTGTTGACGACACTCTGAGGACTCTCCACAAGCTAGCTCAACACCACAGGCGCAAACTTGGCATTCCCATTCTTGCAATAACGGGAACAAACGGGAAAACCACCACAAAGGAGCTAATAAGCACCGTCCTAAAATCGAGATACAAGACCAAGGCTACGGAAGGAAATCTAAACAACCATATTGGCGTGCCTTTAACTCTTTTATCAATGAACAGTAGCACCGAAGTGGGGATTGTCGAAATGGGCGCGAGTGGTCTTGGCGAAATAAAAACACTTTGCGAAATTGCTGAGCCCAACATGGGGCTGATAACAAATATCGGCAAAGCTCATCTAGAAGGATTTGGCTCTGTCGAAGGGGTAAAGACAACCAAGGGACAACTTTTCGACTATCTAAGAGACAATAATGGTACGGCTTTCTATAATGCTGACAATCTCATATTTGCAGACATGAACAAGCCCCAAAAACAAGTGCACTATGGGACATCAAAGCGACAGAAAATATACGGAGAGCTTATCGAAAACAACGAGGGGTATTTATGTGCAACAGTAAACAACGAGAACGACTGTGCCGAAATAAACACAAAACTGGTTGGCGACTATAACCTTGAGAACCTAATTGCGGCTGTTGCTGTTGGCATACACTTTGGTATTGATATCAAAGACATTGCCAAAGAACTTGCTGGATATTCGTCGAAAAACAATCGCTCGGAGGTGGAGATAATCGATAGTAAAATTGTTATTTGGGACTGCTACAATGCCAACCCCTCAAGTATGGCATCTGCACTAAAGAATCTTTGTAATACTAACACCGAATACAAAAAAACGGCTATACTTGGCGAAATGCTGGAGCTGGGAGAAGACTCGGACTTGGAACATAAAAAGATAATAAACATCCTGAAAACAAGCAATATACATCGCTCATACCTTATTGGTAATAAATATAAAGCCGAAAAACTAGACAATATATTCTTCTTCGACACTTTTGAGGAGTTTGCAAAATATCTGCAAGAAGAAAACCTCTCTGATGCATACATCCTCGTAAAAGGGAGTAGAGGTGCAAAACTGGAGAGAGTCAAGGAACTCTTGCAAAACTAACAATATGGAATCATTCCCATCGCGATTGCTAGAAAAAAGTGTAGCCGAATTTGCAAAATTACCTGGCATAGGAAGAAAAACAGCGCTGAGGTTAGTACTACATCTTCTTCGGAAATCGCAAGACGAAGTCGAGGAGTTTGGCAACTCCATGATACAGCTGAAGAGAGAAATTAAGTACTGCAAACGCTGTCATAATATTTCGGACTTTGATGTGTGTTCCATTTGTGAAAATAAATCCCGTGGCTCAGAAATTATTTGCGTGGTAGAAAATATCAGAGACATTTTAACAATAGAGAACACAGGGCAATACCGAGGTCTTTACCATGTGCTGGGAGGCATAATATCTCCTATGGACGGCATAGGTCCATCAGAGCTAAACATCAACTCCCTCATAGAAAGAATAGAAAAGGAAGATGTTACAGAGATAATTCTTGCTCTCAGCACTACCGTCGAGGGCGACACCACAAACTATTATATATACAAACGCCTCAAAACCTCAGATGTATTGGTGACAACACTAGCCCGAGGGCTCGCTGTTGGAGGAGAATTGGAATATGCCGACGAAGTCACCCTCGGGCGCTCTCTGTTGCAACGCACCCCCTTCGAGCAGTCGCTGAGAAGAAAAGGTTGAACATAAAATTAACATTTTCCTCTCTGATTTCTCTAGCAAAATAATAATAGAGGTAGTCATTTAGTTACATATATTTTATTGTCTTTGTACCAATTGAAAATAAGATGATTATGAAATTATTTGAAGGTCGAGATATTATTGAATTTACTGAACATTTTCCAAATGATGCTAGTTGTGCAGAATATTTGGCTCATATTAAATGGTCAAATGGGTATACTTGTGTAAAATGCGGTCATAATGCAGCTCAAGTAAGGGCAAATCATTCGAGGACATGCAACAAGTGTAGTCATACAGAAAGTGCAACCGCAAATACCTTGTTCCATAAGAACAAGTTCGGGCTTAGAAAGGCATTTTTCATATGCTTTGAGATGTCAACATCTACAAAGAGTTTATCAGCAAGCTATGTTGCAGAACGATTCAGCATCATGCCAAGAACTGCTCGTTTGTTTATGCATAAGGTTAGAGAAGCTATGAAGTCTAGTAAGAATTACCCTATGGA
>JBKECH010000033.1:0-2157 GCA_047974415.1 Bacteroidales bacterium
AATACAAGGCATTGCAGGAGGTCATCAAAGACAACTACACCCACTTCGAGGTAGACTACTATGCAAAAGACAACGACGACTACGTGGCAGGCGCAGGCTTCTGCTGCGAAAGTGGCGGCGTAAGTGCTAAGAGCATTCCAACTACGGGAGATGCGTATGAGAAGCTGCAGTATTACTACCACCCTGACCACCTCGGTTCTGCCTCCTACATTACCAACCTCGACGGCGAAGTGGTACAGCACATTGAGTATGTACCATTCGGCGAGGTATTCCTAGAAGAACGCAACAAAACTTGGAATACGCCTTTCTTGTTTAACGGCAAGGAGTATGACAGTGAGACTGGGCTGTATTATTATGGGGCGAGGTATTATAATCCGAGAGCAAGTCTTTGGTATGGGGTTGATCCGTTGGCGGAGAAGTATCCAGCGCATAGTCCGTATTGCTACGTAGGAAACAATCCGGTGATGCTGGTTGATCCGGATGGAATGACATGGAAAGATACAGTAGCCTCGAATGACTTGAAAATTAGTGTAGGAAAGCAACTTACTAATCTTGAAAAACAAAGAGCAAATGTACAAGCTCGCATGAATGAAAAAATTGAAAAAGGTAAAAGTACGGCGTTGCAAGAACGAACTCTCGCCAGTTTAAAAAGACGTAAAACAGAATTGAATCAAACATTAGAAGATCTAGATGCTCTGGGTGATGATAAAATTCATATATATGATTTAATGCATGATGATAATTTAGGTGATGGAAGGCATGGTGTCGTTTCTGGTGCTGATGGAATCATTTATATTGGAGGTTCTAATACGGGTTTGCATATACACGAGATTCGACATGTTGCGCTATCTCTTAATTCGCCAGACGGATTAGTATTTAACTCCGAATCCAGACTAGTTCCAACTACAGTAACTGGGATTTATGATGAGATACAAGGCTATCGTGCTCAGTATGGCTACACTGGCAGTGGACCTGCCGCAGCAAGCACGAGAAGCGGCATTATTAAGAATATCGCAAATATGAAGGACGATAAAGACCAGTACGTGTACCCTCATATTAGGACATATTACTTAAGGCAGATTCAAGGATTAAGGAATTACAAGAAGTATGAAAAATCCATACAGAAAGGGCGGACTTCTAAAATAAGGCAAGTTAAGTGATGAAGTATATAATATCAGCTTACTTAGCCGTGTTATTATCTGTATATTATACTGAAGCACAAGGTTTGACAGGAGTCTACACACAAGATGAGATGAGTAGTATTAAATTATATATTTCCGAAGAATTATTTTTGTTAGAGGATGAGTCTAAGTCTTATTTTAATTGCTCTGATACAATTGCTTTTGGGTACTGGTATTTAGATGAAAGTAATGTTTTCATGAAACTATACACTGACCCTTTGCAATATGCGTCACTTGCAAATATTGCTGTTGAAGAGAGCTCTAAACATAGTTCAAAGGATAGTATATACATATATATTCAAAACCCTATTGAAGATATGTATGACAGCAAAAAGAATAAAAGGACTATTTCTTATAAGATTTATGTTTCAGATGAGTATTTTCACAATCTTGACATAGGGTCGCAAGTGTATCACCAAAATGAAATATTCTTCCCAAAGCCAGCAGGCTTTTTGATAGAAAGTATAAGAATTGAAGTGTACCCAGATATTTATTCAGTTGGTTGGCGCTTTTATTTATCTCCATACATGATTGAAACACTACCATATAAACCTGCCAATCCAGAGGCAAATGTCTTTAAAATAGATATACCAAAACTTACAGCATGCTATATTAACTCTTTAAGACTACAAGGTGATTTTGTGAAAATATTAAATGACCATCAACTAGAGTGGGATGGTAAAATATATACAAAAAAAACAGAAGCAGGGGTAACACTTGGTAATGGTTCAGAAATGTTGAATAGCGATAAATAAGGTAATGGTTCAGATATGTTGAATGGTAATAAATAAAATGTATTATATTTGTAAATGAGCGACTTACGCTTTTGGGTAAGTTGCTCATTCAAGTATGCTGGAACATCACAATTATATTTCTAATAGCTAAAAAGACCATAAAATGAAGCCAAACCAACCCTTAAGCCTCAGACATGTTGACAAGACTAAGGTGTGCCGCTTGTGCAAAGGGAAACTTGTAA
>JBKECH010000136.1:0-31088 GCA_047974415.1 Bacteroidales bacterium
AAATACTGTATATCTGATAATTATGGCCTTCGCGCATGTCCTGTACAAGTGGCTCATTGGCATATTCCACAAACATGTTGATGGGCTGACTCCAGCCTCAAGACTGAAGAGATTTATTTTCTGTTTTGTTAACATCGTTGCAAAATTCACTCACAGTGGCCGACGACAGATAATCCATTTTGCCTCTGCGAATAATCGGCTGATAGAATTTGCAAATTCATCTTAGTGAATTGATTTTCCTGATTGTTTGGTTCCCCACAACAGCCTTGATAAAGTGGGTAAGGGGAGGTCTGCTCAAAAATAAGAATTTTGCCACTTTATCAACAATTTTTCAGAAAAATATTAATACCGATCCAATTTTCAGTTCGTAAAATAGGGCTTGCGGATTTTGGGTATTAAGTGATTATCTAACCGAGCCATTGCAATTTTTTGATAGCGACAATCAAATTAAAGGTCTTCTAATGAACACTATAGTTGAAGGTTTGGATTTTAAATACGAAAGAGGCTATCGATACACATTCAGAGCCAAGAAAATCTGGATGCTTGATCCTCCAAGATGTGTCTAACGTTAAATACCACATCGAGAAATTGCTCTCAAAAGAACAAGTAATAACATCCAATAACAAAGAGAAGCTTACGCTCATCGTGGCTTCGGAAACCATAAAATTTGTTCCTGAATATCGGTATGATATGGAAAGTCAAATATATGATGTACTATGCGTTAAGATATCAGGCTTGGAGAACAAAATGTCCATTATTAGCATTGAAATTTTTGATTATGAGCCAGGCTATGAATACACCATTCGAGTAAATAAAATCACACAAGCCGAGCCATACAACATAAAATACTCCTTGCTTAAAATTGTTTCTAAAGAGGTGAAGTGAAAGGCTAGACGTCTCATTAACATTGGGCTGGAAATGCTTGCCACGGTGTTCCTGTACGTATTTGGCGAAAAATAGTCCATAGACAAAAAAACTTATATTGACACTTACCATAAAGTTGCAAGCGACTTTTGGTGTAGATAAAAGATAAAATGATTAGATTTGCATGACAAAATGTCGCAATCGTCATGCCAGAAATATTAAGTGTAAAACAGAGATTTGGAATAATCGGTATCAGCGCAGGTCTAGACCGTGCCATAGAGACAGCTGTGCGCGTTGCTCCAACGGACTTATCGGTACTAGTAACAGGGGAAAGCGGAGTAGGTAAAGAGAATTTCCCACAGATACTACATCAATATTCCGCACGTAAACATCAAAAATACATTGCTGTCAATTGTGGAGCAATTCCCGAAGGAACTATAGACTCCGAGTTGTTTGGACATTTAAAAGGTTCGTTTACTGGAGCTTTGTCTGACAGACGAGGCTATTTTGAGGAAGCTAACGGAGGTACAATATTCCTCGACGAAATAGGAGAATTGCCATTATCCACGCAAGTGCGCTTGTTGCGAATACTAGAATCAGGAGAATACTTAAAAGTCGGTTCTTCGGAGGTTCATAAAACCAATGTCAGAGTAGTGGCAGCAACAAACCTAAACATCCCGTTGGCAATTGAGGAAGGGAAATTTAGAGAAGACCTATACTACAGACTTAACACCGTTCCAATAATAGTGCCTCCATTACGCGACAGAGGCAAGGACGTTATTATGCTCTTCAAAAAATTCTCATCAGACTTTGCTGAGAAGTACAGAATGCCTCAGATAAAGCTTGCCGACGATGCCCAAAAGATGTTGGCAACTTACAGGTGGCCAGGAAATGTACGCCAGCTCAAAAATGTAACTGAGCAAATATCAATAATAGAGGAAAATAGAGATATAAATGCTGAAATATTGGCTAGGTATTTGCCAAACCTATCGGAAAACAGTTTTGCCCTAGTACTTTCCTCCAAGGCTAACGCAGATGGACATAGCGAAAGAGATATGATTTACAACGCCTTGTACGAACTGAGGAAGGAGATGAACGACATGAAACAAGTCGTATTAGAACTGGTAAATAATAACGAAAAACGACAGTACAAAGAACATGAGGACATGAGCTCCATCGGTGCGATAAAAAGATTACACGATACAGGTGACGACATCTCCCTATTCACCAAACCTGCAGAATATAGCAAAAATAGTGTCGATACTTATGTTCCCTTTGACGATGGCGAAGTGAACGAGGCAGAATACGTTGAGGAAGAAGTCTCTTTGTCTCTCGAAGAGAACGAAAAAGGAATGATAGTCAGAGCGCTAAGTAAACACGGAGGCAAAAGAATATCATCAGCACAAGAGTTGGGAATATCAGTTAGAACTTTATACCGCAAAATAAAAGAATATGACATTGACTTATAGGACACTCATGTTGGTTGTCGGAATTGCAACATTATCAACATGTTCTGTTGCTTATTCTTTCAGAGGCGTATCGCTTGTAAATGACGAAAAAACAGTAAGTGTAGATTTTTTCGACAATAGGGCAAAGCTCATAAACCCAGCTTTGAGTCAGGATTTTACCAACGCCCTTCAAGACAAGATGGTGAAACAAAGTCCATTAAACCTAGTTGAGGAAAATGGCGATTTGGAGTTGTCTGGTTATATTTCTGATTATGTTATCCGGTCGGTTGCAATAACTGCCAACAACGACACTGCGGACAAGAACAGGATGACGGTGACGGTAAAAGTCAGTTATATAAATAACAAAGACGACGACCAAAGTTTTGAAAAGGATTTCTCGGCATACGAGGAGTACAGCACAGAAATGGGCTTGTCGCAAGCAGAAAGTAGTGTTTTGCCCCTTATAGTCGACAAATTGGTAGAGGACATATACAATGCCACATTGGCAAATTGGTAAAAAAGCAAAGTATGAATATATTTGAAGAACAATCGGTGAAAGATTTAGAAATCATAGCCAATGAATACCCTTGGTTTCAATTGGGGGTAATAAAATATTTAAAAAAAATAAAATCAGAAGCTCCTGAGAAATTTGATGCAGAATCAAACAAATTCGCTGATTTTGTATTCGACAAAGCACTGCTAAAAAAAATATTTAGCGAAAAAGACAGTCCAACGAAATTAAGCCTGAATAGTGTCGAGACTTACAACATCGAAACCGAACTCAAACAAAAAATTGCCAAGTCCGAAGACAAAGCAAACCTTAGATCATTAGTTCAATCAATAAATGCGGCAAAAGCCCCTAAAGAAGAGGTGCTTGCCCCCCCCAAAAAAGACATACAAGGAAAAAATACATCGACGGAACCCGAAAGACCTGAACCTTCTAAATTATCCCCAGAGAACATAAAAGACGAAAATCAACCTGCCACAATAGGGAAAGACGCTAATTTGACACATAACACACCCGAAAAAGATAGCAAAAATACGCCAAACGGGTATTCTAACGACGACCATTCTTTCGAGGCAATAAAAGCTAGACTAGAAGCGGAGACGAGCAACAGCTCTGACACAAATGAACTCGCTACGGACAAGAATACTGAATGCGTAGGCAAAATCGAGACGAGCAAAGATATAAATATAGATGAGGTCTCCGAAAATACACTCTCTAAAGTCGAACAAGACGAAAGTGTACAAGACAAAGAAACCTTAGAAATGCCTGAAGGAACTTTATTTGCAGAAACCTTAGCCGATTTATTTAAAAAACAAGGCAAATACGAAAACGCAATAAAAATATATGAAGAACTAAAAATAAAATTCCCTGATAGCATAAATGTATTTGAGCGAAAAATTATGGAACTGCAAAAGCAAATATAATGAAGACTTTGTCTCCATCTCCAGAGATTTGTTTTATCGGGATTGACTACCCTACACAGCATTTTAATGCGCATTTCTGAGGTAAAATCGAGACGGCATAGAATTATTTGTAAAATAGTTATTATATTTGTCGTCTTGTTTATCGAAATAAAATATAAGAAGATATGGGATTTATAGTAGGATTGATAATGGTAGTCTGTGTGTTGCTAATACTAATTGTGTTGGCACAAAAGTCTAAAGGTGGTGGATTGGCCGCTAATTATTCTTCAGTCAATCAGGTCGTTGGCGTGCAGAGCAGTACAAACATTGCAGAAAAAGGTACATGGTATTTAGCATTAGCCTTAGTTGTTTTAGTTATTATGTCAACAAAAATCACTTATTCAGGTGGTGAAAATATTATACAAGACACTAACAACGAATATCAACAGGAGCAGATAAAAAGGAATTTAGAAAATCAACAGCAGAACTTTAATGCAAGTCCCATAGTTCCAGAAAATACAGGAGGTACTGAGGGAACTACGACTCCCGAAGCAGACCAAAGTCAGCCCGAAGGAGCAAGCGAATAAAACACGGACATTCTGGCACACAAAGCCCTAAAGAGCTACTCTTTAGGGCTTTGTGTATTTATGGGCAGACAAATATATAATATACACTCATCCTACGCGTGCCAAAGTGTCAGAACAAACGCTTTGGCACAAATTATGAACGCAAATGAGAGTAAAGACAACAATTAGTACTAACAATAAATTAAATAAAATGACAGAACTAAAAGGGAAAATTTTAGCAGGCAAGGTGCTTGTTAAACCTCAAGAAGCTGAAACCAAAACAGCGAGTGGTATAATTATTCCAGACTCGGCAAAAGAAAAGCCTCAACAAGGAACAGTAGTACTTGTAGGAGAAGCAAAAAAAGACGAAAAAGTGGAAGTCTCAGTAGGCGATACTGTTCTCTACGGGAAGTACTCAGGAACGGAGCTAAACATAGACAGTGCTGATTACCTGCTTATTTCACACAGTGATATTCTATACATCGTTTAATTAAAATCAATAAAATAAATCAAATAAGATGGCTAAAAACATAATTTTTAATATCGAAGGTCGCGACAAACTGAAAGTCGGAGTAGACAAGCTTGCAGATGCAGTGAAGGTTACATTAGGACCTAAAGGTCGCAATGTCGTGATACAAAAGAAATTCGGAGCTCCACAAATTACAAAAGACGGTGTTACCGTTGCTAAAGAAGTGGAACTAGAAGACCCAGCAGAAAACATCGGAGCGCAAATGGTGAAAGAGGTAGCTTCTAAAACTGGCGACGATGCTGGCGATGGGACAACAACAGCAACAGTGTTAGCTCAGTCCATCATCAATGTCGGTCTCAAGAATGTTACAGCAGGTGCAAACCCAATGGACCTTAAAAGAGGTATCGACAAAGCCGTAGCTAAAGTTATAGATAGCATCAAGTCGCAGTCTATACAAGTTGGCGACGATTACAGTAAAATCGAACAGGTTGCAAAGGTGTCAGCAAACAACGATGACGAAATTGGCAAGTTGATTGCTACTGCAATGGAAAAAGTAAACAAAGAAGGAGTTATCACAGTTGAAGAGTCAAAAGGCACAGATACTTATGTTGACGTGGTGGAAGGAATGCAGTTCGACCGTGGCTATATCTCTCCATATTTTGTTACTGACAGTGAGAAAATGTCGGCAGAGCTAGACAATCCATATATCTTGATTTTTGACAAAAAAATCAGCACCATGAAGGATTTACTTCCTGTCCTTGAGCAAACAGCTCAGTCAGGACGCCCCTTGATGATTATTGCAGAAGATATCGACGGCGAAGCTTTGGCAACACTTGTTGTAAACCGCTTGAGAGGAGCGTTAAAAGTATGTGCCGTTAAAGCTCCAGGATTTGGCGACAGACGTAAAGAGATGTTAGAGGACATAGCAATTCTAACGGGAGGTACTGTTGTTACCGAAGAAAAAGGGATGAAGTTGGAAGATACAAGCCTTGATATGCTTGGAGTGTCAGAAAAGATAACAGTTGATAAAGAAAACACTACCATAGTAAATGGTTCTGGTAGCTCTGACGCCATAGGAGCACGAGTAGGACAAATCAAGAAACAAATAGAAAGCTCGACTTCAGACTACGACAAAGAAAAATTGCAAGAACGCTTGGCCAAACTTTCTGGCGGAGTAGCAGTGCTCTACGTAGGAGCTGCTACAGAGGTGGAAATGAAAGAGAAGAAAGATAGAGTAGACGATGCACTAAGTGCAACTCGTGCAGCTGTTGAAGAAGGCATAGTAGCTGGTGGCGGAGTAGCTCTTATTCGTGCTATTAAGGCTCTTGAAGGTATGAAAGGTGCAAATGAAGACGAAACTACTGGTGTCGAAATAGTAAAAAGAGCTATAGAAGAGCCTTTGCGTCAAATTGTTTTCAACGCTGGCAAAGAAGGCGCAGTAGTAGTTCAAAAAGTTTGCGAAGGCGAGGACGACTTTGGTTATAATGCTCGTACTGATGAATATCAAAACCTTCATGATGCAGGAGTTATAGACCCTGCTAAAGTTACTAGAATTGCACTTGAAAATGCAGCCTCAATTGCAGGCATGTTCCTGACAACCGAGTGTGTTCTTACTGAAATACCAGAACCCGAAGCTCCAATGCCAGGTGGCGGAGGTATGGGAATGCCTGGAATGATGTAAAGATATTCTTTAATATCGAGTAGGAGGAATGGGATTAATTCCCATTCCTCCTCTCACACCACCACGCATGCCGTTCGGCACGTGGCGGTTCCTTAATTTCGATACAACTTAGCATAGTAGGCACTTAGACTAGGATAACCTGCTAGCCGTAGATTTTCGTTTGTGATGGCTCGTGTGAGTATGGGACTTTTGGAGGTGCGCCAATAGCTCTTGCGAGTATTTGCCCATTCCCAAGATTTCCCTCGCCCAATACCGCATTTCATCAAATTTTGAAACCTAGTCTTGACCTTCTTCCAACATTTCCATATACACATTCGTAATCTTCGCCTGTACCACGTAATCTTTCCGCCTTATACCTGCCAGATTTACTAAGTGTGGCTCCGAATAGTTATTGGGCTTTATCTTGTTTGGCAGATTTACCCCCACACTCAGCCTTATATCTGATTTCTGTTCGTCAGGTCGGACTTTTGCCGCCAGCTTCCTTCAGATTCCATATCGCTATGGACACCCTTGCTCTTGGCTAGGCGATTCCCACTATTAGAGCTCGCTAGGGACTTACACCCATGAGATTACGCCCATGCTGGGCGTACAAAATGAGCAATTTGCTCTAAACCGCAAATCACTCATCTTGAAATTATTATTTTGATAACAATACATTTGATGCAGTACCCCCTATTACCATCGTGTATTACTCCCATTTAAAAGGCTCTTCTAGGTTTTTTGGCTCTATGTCGAATAGAGTGGGTGAGATTTGGAAACTAAAAAATCATTAGGCCTACCAAGCCAAAACTTTTCGAAGAAAGCGCTTGATACACCCTCTACCAAGATAAAACTGTTTAAAGAAACGTTACGCCAAAATGCTCTTTTGTGTTGCAATTCGAATACTTTTTCTATTTTCCATTAAAGTCTACCCACCACATTCGACATAGAGCCGTAATTTTTAACCGGACAGTAGTGTAAAATGATGCTTTATATTGATAAAATTGAACTCCAAAGACCTTTTGTGACCACTGGTTCTTAATCGCTTAGGTGGGTAACAACATATTTGATGCATTGCCCATAATCTGGGTTTTAGTATGTTTTCTATTAATCCAAATCAAGGATAAATTAACTAACAGTCCGTCAAGTGGCAATATGCTGTTTTTCAAGAAATTACATCCATGGCACTCCAAAAATTAATGCGACATAGCAAATTTGTCATGCCAGAATGAATACTTTTTATTAACTTAGCGAGCTGATATTAAATTAAAAATAGCAGAAGCATAAAGCGCAAAGCTTGTAGCTTATTGCATAATTAAAAAGCAAATGAAGAGCAATAGACGTTTTTTTTTAAAGACCGGATTAGCAGGAGCAGGAGCCCTAATGACAGGGTCGATGTTAGGTCGCAATGAAGCAAATGCTAATAGTATTAACTCAGGTGCAAAGAATGCAGCTAAGTCGGGAAGTTCAGTTTTCAATATGTGCGGTTATCGTGCTCCAAAGCTGGATAAAGTAAGGATAGGTTTTGTCGGATTAGGTATGCGCGGACCAGGAGCAGTAACAAGAATGTCGCACATCGAAGGTGTAGAGATAGCCGCTTTGTGCGATCAGTATTCAGAAAGAGTTGATAAGGTAGTCAACAAATTGAGTGAAAATGGTATTAAGAAACCAAAAATATATGCTGGCAACGAAGACTCGTGGAAAAAAATGTGCGAAGACCCTGATTTAGACTTAATATATATTACCACTCCTTGGAAACTGCATTCCGACATATGCGTATATGGAATGGAACATGGAAAACACGTTGCTACCGAAGTCCCCGCAGCAGAAACAATAGAAGATTGCTGGCGTTTGGTAGAAACATCCGAGCGTACAAAGCAGCATTGTGTAATGTTAGAGAACTGTTGCTACGACGATTTTGAAATCCTAACCTTAAACATGGCTCAACAAGGTGCTTTTGGCGAACTTATACACGGCGAGGGTGCGTATATCCACGATTTATTAAGCTTAAATTTCGCAAAATTTGAGAAAAAAGGGAACTACGCATATGCTGACATGTGGCGACTTAGAGAAAATCAACACAGAAATGGAAACCTATATACAACACACGGACTAGGACCTGTTGCACAATGCATGGGCTTGAACAGAGGCGACCAAGCAGACTTCTTAGTTTCTGTTTCCACCAACGACTTTATGATGGCAGAAGAAGCCAAGAAAAGAGCAGGAGAAGATTCTTTTTACAACGAATTCACAACCAATGGCTATAGAGGAAACATGAACACTTCCACTATCAGAACCGTAAAAGGAAAAACAATAATGGTACAACATGACGTTACCTCAGCTAGACCATATTCGAGAATACACTTGCTGAGCGGAACAAAAGCCTTTGCTCGTAAATATCCTACTCCTGGCAAAATTGCTTTCGGTCATAAATTTGCCACAGAAGAAGAAATGAAAGAACTGAAAGACAAATACACTCCCGAGATAATAAAAAGAGTGGGCGACCTGGCAAAGCAAATCGGAGGTCATGGCGGTATGGATACAGTGATGGATTGGCACCTGATAGATAATTTGCGCAATGGGCTGCCTCTGGCACAAGATGTATACGATGCAGCACTATGGAGTAGTATCGGACCTCTGAGCGAACATTCAGTGTCGCACAGATCTCAAACAATGGAGATTCCAGACTTCACAAGAGACAACTGGAGAAAAAATGCACCTGTAGATGTCAACCTTAAAGAAGGGGGAAATACCAAAATACTACAACTAAAAAAAGCCGATAAAAAGTCTCAACTAAAAGTTGATTAACACCGAGATCATGTCTTAGATAATGGCTCAAACAAACCAATATAAAGGAGAGTTTGGGCCATTTTTACATTGTAACGCTAAGAGACTTCTCTGGCAATAAATAAAAGTCCCTACTATCGCATCAAAAATTTCTCTTAAAGAGTGTTTACACTTGCGTTAATCGTTTAAAACGATTAATATTGTACTCCATTGACTATCGGTCAGGTCAGTTGAATAAGTTTTCATAATTCTTTATGTATTTGATTTTCATGAAGATAAAAATGCGATTAATCAACTGGTGGTCGATATTTTATTTTTTAATTATGTTATTTTTAAACGGATTCTCAATAAAAAAAGAAAATATACAATGAGCGAACTACTATCACCCATTGGACGTACAATAATGTTTTACAATATCGAAAATATGTACGACACCAAGGCAGACCCGAACACCAACGACAGAGACTTCACCCCAGAGGGAGCAATGCATTGGACAGATAAAAAGTACAAAACCAAACTAGGGCATATTGCAAGAGTAATCAGATCCATACATAGGCAAATGCCAATATTGATAGGGCTGGCAGAGATAGAAAATAAAGAAGTGATAAAAGATTTACTCAGACGATTCAAGCTGCACGATATATACGAGTTTGCTCATGTTGACTCGGACGACAGACGAGGAATTGATGTTGCATTAATTTACGACAAACGATATTTTAAAATGATAAACTTCGAACAAATAAAAGTCTATATAAACAAAACACAATCTACACGAACTAGAGGGATATTGCATGTCAGTGGGAAAATGCATGGAATAGACAACTTGCATATCTTCATCAACCACTGGCCATCGAGATGTGAAGGAAAAACACGTAGTCAAGCAAACCGAATCGATGCCTCTCGAACACTGAAGCGCGAAGTGCAGAATACTTACAAACAAAACATTAACACCGACATTTTAATAATGGGCGATTTTAACGACACTCCTGCCGACATATCACTAACGCGAATACTAGGAACAAAAAACAGAACAACGAATAAATCAACAGACCTTATAAACCTCGCACATCCACTTCACATTAGAAAAAATGGAACTGTCGAATACGAAAAGCGATATTACATGTTCGACCAAATGATTGTAAGTCAATCTCTGTTAAATCATGACAGACAATTACGCTTATCTTCGCAAGGCTTGCAGATACTCAAGCACCGATGGATGATGGTAAAAGACCGCAAGACTCATAAGCTATTTCCTAACCGTACCTATGGAGGCAATCATTACTATGGGGGCTACTCCGATCACCTCCCCATTTACATAAAATTCCTTGATGCGTATAAAAAATTAGACGAATAAAGTCCGAACATCCGTAAAATCCAATACTTCGCCAGGCCTCGCCCCTTTCTTGGCGTCCACATCCACCTTCGCGCACTTGGTATAATAATCGTGTTCGAAGAATAATATACCATCTTTATCTGCCAGGTCTAACAAAAATGCCTCCTTCTCTTTCATAGACTGCAGGGGGAACAAATCATAGGCACTCACCCACGCCGTCGGAATGTTATAATATGTTGGAAGCAAATCTGAGGCATAAACCAAAGCATGACCATTCGATGATAAAATGGGGATAATCATACCAGGAGTATGACCATGGAACTGTTTCAAAAACACTCCTCTACATAGCTCAATGTCTTCATTAATTCGATGCAAGCTCCCTGCCTCCATTATTGGCAAAAAATCCCTAATGTTTATTGCAGAGCCCTCTCTCACATGGGCATTCAGCGCATTGTTGTACTGATCAGAGCTAGTCCAGTGTTGTGCATTTTTAAAAACCAACTCCAAACAACCACTAACCTCAGCAACAAAGCCTCCGCAATGGTCCCAATGCAAATGAGTAAAAACGACGTCAGTTATTTCGTCGACCTGCACACCTACCTTAGCAAGAGCATCTTGTATCTTTACAGTGTTTTTAACACCGTTGTTCTCAAGATATTTATCGTCCCAATGCTCACCTACACCCGAGGCTATTACAATTTTCCTCCCATCGGTTTCGATATACAAGGAATCGAAAGCCATCTTACAGAAATTATGCTCATCACAAGGATAATACTTCGACCAAAGTATTTTAGGCACAACCCCGAAAACAGCTCCTCCGTCTGCTTTAAACTCTCCCAATCTCAACAATTCTATTCTCATCCTCTCCTCGTTTTATCCGCTCCTATTCCTCAAAATATAATTTAACCCGAAACATGCATTAGCGCTCCAATGCATGATTCGAGTTTAACCCAGAATATGATAATCAGTGGAAAGCTTCAGTGCTGGCACATCTCTGCTTACCAGAGCTCTTCAATATTTCAGACTGATAACAATTCAAACATCTAACCCACACTACCTTCGAGACTGATTTGCAACAACTTTTGGGCTTCCACAGCAAACTCCATGGGCAATTCTTGCAAAACCTCTCTAGCATATCCATTTACAATCATTGCCACCGATTCTTCGGGGTTCAGTCCTCGCTGATTGCAGTAAAACAATTGCTCGTCACTAATTTTAGATGTTGTCGCTTCATGCTCCACTATTGCCGTACTGTTTTTTGTATCGATATATGGGAAGGTATGTGCACCACACTTATCGCCAAGTAATAGAGAGTCGCACTGCGAGAAATTGCGAGCATTAGTAGCTCGCGGAGCTATACGCACCAAACCGCGATAACTATTCTTGCTCCTTCCTGCCGATATACCTTTAGAAACAATACGGCTCTTTGTGTTTTTCCCTAGATGTATCATTTTCGTGCCAGTGTCTGCCTGTTGTGTGTTGTTGGTCATTGCCACTGAATTAAACTCGCCGATAGAATTATCACCTTTTAATATACAACTCGGATATTTCCACGTTATAGCAGAACCCGTTTCTACCTGCGTCCAACTTATTTTTGATGACTCGCCTTCGCAGATACCTCGCTTGGTTACAAAATTAAATATGCCCCCTTTTCCGTCTTTGTCGCCAGGATACCAATTCTGAACAGTGGAGTACTTCACGCTAGCTCTGTCTAAGGCTACTATTTCCACCACTGCTGCATGAAGCTGATTTTCATCGCGTTGCGGCGCTGTGCAGCCTTCGAGATAACTAACGTAGCTGTCGTCGTCAGCTATGATGAGAGTACGCTCAAACTGCCCTGTATTTGCCGCATTGATACGGAAATAGGTTGATAACTCCATTGGGCACTTGACCCCCTTGGGAATATAACAAAACGAACCATCACTAAACACAGCAGAGTTGAGAGCTGCAAAATAGTTGTCCGAATACGAAACCACCTTTCCCAAATACTGCTTCACCAAATCTGGGTGCTCCCTTACTGCTTCGCTAAACGAACAGAAGATTATTCCCTTCTCAGCCAGACTCGCTTTGAAAGTTGTAGTTACCGACACACTATCAATCACTGCATCGACAGCAACGCCAGCAAGCGCCTTTTGCTCCTCCACTGGCACTCCCAGTTTTTCGAACGTAGCAAGCAACTCAGGGTCTGCCTCATCTAAACTATTGAGTTTTGCCTTCTTTGGTGCGGCATAGTATATTATGTCCTGATAATCAATAAGAGGGATAGATAAGTATGCCCATTCTGGCATTTTCATAGACTGCCACTTCCTGAATGCTCTCAGACGAAAGTCCAACAGAAAATCTGGCTCCTCTTTTATGGCCGATATACGTCGCACAACATCCTCGTTCAGCCCCTTAGCAAATGTATCTGTCTCAATATTAGAAGTAAAACCATATTCATATTCCTTTTTCGACAGGTCGGCTATTACTTTATCTTGTTCTGACATTTTTTTATAACTTTAATTTTGACAGCAAGCTCATACTGCCACATAAGTACAATACACAAAAGTAGTAATAATGTTGCAAACTCCAGGACTAATCACACAAGCCGTCTTAATCTTTGAAAATAAAAGCACGATGAACTATATAGCTAGAGCACATCTATGAAGTCCAATATCTACGTTATGCTCACTTTGCTCTTAGTCATTACAAGTAAACTCCCAATATACAGAACGGCAAGCCTTGATATTTAACTTTATAGTTAAGGCTCCCGACATTATGGACAAATACTAACTAGTTGACTTTTTTTTGAAAAAAAACAAGTGCCACATATTAAACTATGTCAACTTTACGTTGTTATAGAGTAAACAAAAGTAAAAAGATGGATATCTACATTCTAAAATTCACACTCGCATCGGTGGCATTTCTGTTGTCGATAAGCACATCTGCAAGCATGATTCTAAGTGTAAAAACAAACAAAACATCAGCTACTGACACATTCCTACGTAGTTGCAGAACAAACCCACAAGCCTTTGACGCTGCAAACAAAAAAGATACAGACATACCCCTGCCATCGCAAGTGTTGGACAATAACTCTTGCGTGATTATAGAAAATTTCGAAAATAAAAAATCATAAGAGACCTCTTCAAAGCTGTAAAAAATCAAAAGATTAATACCTTCTAGCCCGAAATTGACAGTTAAGCCCAGAGTATGCATTAACTCACCTGCCACGCGTTGCAATCTCCTCAAAGCAAGGCTATTGCTAGCTGTAGACGCAACACATTGCGTCTATACTCACCGCAGCTACGCTTCGTTCACCAAAACCCTTGTTCTATCGAGCTTCAAGCCTTCGCTACGGCGTTTCAATACATAATTCGGAGTTTAGTCTTCTAGTCCAGAGTCCAGACATTATGGACAGGCGCTGTATATGGGACCAAGCAATACTTGTCAACACAAACCATTGCATTTTAAATTAAAATTTCCAAGCTTAATCATTTTATAATATTATCTTTGTGCAATAATATTTACAACATGTCAGGAAAAAAGAAATTTTCGCAGGCTTTTTGGGTCGCCAACTTTGCCGAACTTTTGGAACGCGCCGCCTATTACGGCGTATTCATAGTTATAACCTTATATCTGTCGAATATACTTGGCTTTAACGACCTGCAAGCGGCTGCCATCGCTGGGACATTCTCAGCTCTACTATATTTTCTTCCCACATTTGCTGGCGCCTATGCCGATAAAATCGGATTCAAGAAATCCCTGATGCTTGCCTTCGGCTTACTGTCAGTAGGCTACGCTGGACTGGCCATATTCCCGACTTTCCTCGAGGGGGCAGGGCTTGTAGAGTATGGCGAGACCACAATTTTCCATGGATTAAAAAATGCGAACGTAAGATATGGTATTCTCCCAATTATGGCTCTAATAGTAATCGGAGGGAGCTTTATCAAATCAGTAATAACTGGCACTGTATCTATAGAGACAAGTAAAAAGAATAGAGCACAAGGATTTTCAATATTTTATACCATCGTCAACATAGGAGCTTTCTCTGGCAAAACAATAGTTAAACCCCTGCGCGATGCAATGGGCGATATGGGCTACATCAATATTAATTACTTCTCAGCAGGAATGACATTGCTAGCACTCATTGCCGTTTGGCTTCTTTTCAAACCATCAAACAGACAGCGAGAAGGCAAAACCTTCGGCGAAATATGGAAAGCATTTATAAAAGTTCTAACCAATGTCAGGCTTGTCAGCCTCATTATCATTATCACAGGCTTCTGGATGGTTCAGAACCAACTATATGCAACCATGCCCAAGTATGTAATACGAATGGCAGGCGAAAATGCTGCGCCAAGCTGGTACGCCAATGTAAACCCACTCGTAGTTTTTTGTACCGTTGCTCTAATTACTTCACTGATGAAACGAAGAACAGCACTACTATCTATGATCATAGGAATGTTCATAATGCCAGTGTCGGCATTGTGTATGGCTGCAGGCAACCTATTCTCGCCCGACGCAGCGATGCCTTTTGGCATGCATCCCATCGCATTTATGATGGTAGTAGGAATAGGCTTTCAGGGATTGGCAGAGTCATTCATATCTCCTCGATTTTTAGAGTACTTCTCCCTACAGGCTCCCAAAGGCGAGGAAGGACTATACTTAGGCTTTAGCCACTTACACTCTTTCCTCTCAAGTTTGCTAGGTTTTATAATGTCAGGATTTCTACTAGAACACTACTGCCCCGACCCCAATAAATTTGGAGGAAAAACTACCGAATGGCTTGCCGCGAGTTCCAATGCCCATTATATTTGGTACTACTTCGGTGCTATTGCCATGATTTCGGCCGTCGCTCTTATAATATATGGCATTGCAGTAAGAAAAATGGATGCCAATAAATCCAATGCAGCAGCGCTATAGCGAGCGTAAGAACTCCTCTATTTTAAGCAAGCCTATGAGATTTATTCCACTCGCTGGCCGTTCTAGATATTTTCAAGATAGGTAAATAGACTTCAGATTGTTATCTCGATGACTGATTGTCCAAATCGCCTTTCCTAGCAACCTTACAAAAGGCTATAACTGGATTTTCTGTCTTTGGGTCGTAGTTGACAAAGGCAGATGGACAACTGTCCGAAAACTCAGCAATCATATAGTCAAGAAAAGATGGTTTAAGTACTCCAAAAAAGTTTTTTATACACGCCACTTATAATATTGAAAAAGGGAGGCAGGATGTTGCATTCGTCTGCATTATTCTAGTATAACAGATCTGTTCTCCTAACTTTATCACGTTCCTCTTCACTAAAACACACGTCGCTCGTTTTCAGCGCCTTCCACGAGATGTATTTTCCATTTGGGTGACGTACGGGTAATTTAGGGTATATTTATCCTAGTTTGTACGCAAAAAGAAGAATAAGTCAAGCACAACAAGTGTTGTAGTCATAGACAAAAGTAGAGGTAGATATAAAGAGTTAACGACCATCGGTGTCAGTTCCGATGAGCAAGAGATTGAAAATTTGTTTGAACGAGGACGCAAAAGGATAATATACAGCAAATTAGTGTGCGATATACGCATAAAATATTAGGGAACAAGATAGGTATGGTATTTTATAAATACCCAAAATCCGCAAGCCCTATTTTACGAACTGAAAATTGGATCGGTATTAATATTTTTCTGAAAAATTGTTGATAAAGTGGCAAAATTCTTATTTTTGAGCAGACCTCCCCTTACCCACTTTATCAAGGCTGTTGTGGGGAAGCCAAATAATCAGGAAAATCAATTCACTAAGATGAATTTGCAAATTCTATCAGCCGATTATTCGCAGAGGCAAAATGGATTATCTGTCGTCGGCCACTGTGAGTGAATTTTGCAACGATGTTAACAAAACAGAAAATAAACCTCTTCAGTCTTGAGGCTGGAGTCAGCCCATCAACATGTTTGTGGAATATGCCAATGAGCCACTTGTACAGGACATGCGCGAAGGCCATAATTATCAGATATACAGTATTTTCTTCCAGAAAACTATGAGGCATGGCCTTCCAGTTGAAGTCGTTGTTCTGAATGTCGAATATTTGCTCGCTTTTACCTCGCTGATCATAAAATTCTATCGCCTGCTTCCTGTCAATATCCTTGTCGTTTGTTATCAGAAATAAATACTTTTTGGCATCTTTGGTGAATAGGTCCAACTGCCCCGACGAGTTTGGAAATCTATAAGCGATGATTCGGTGGGTGTATTTTCCAAATTGATATGGGAACTCTGCTGTATCCATGTCTCGATTGTTAATCCTGCACGGCTCCCAGTTTTCAGCGTCCACCGCCTTTGTCAATAGAGTCTCGGACTTAGATGCTCTTATGAAGAATTTAGTGTTTTTTGATATGATTCACATCTTCTGTCGTATCTCCACCACAAAAACAAGTGTACAACCGCGATAGTATAATGTCCGAATATTTATACCCTGCATGCACGCCACGACTACCAAGCTCTCTGTCAATAAATTGAGCCACTTTGCTTGAAGAGACTTGCCCGTGAATTAGGCTTATTCCACCAAAAGGTGTTACTTTTGATGCGAGGTTTTTGTACATGCACCTAAATAGGTGAAAAATCTCGAGCCCTGCAAATTTTTGCAGGGCTTATTTCCAACAACTTATCAACAGTTAAGTAAAAAAGCTTGCGGAAGTAGGGTAATAAGAAACATGTAGCAGGAGAGTTAACGATATTCTGCGTTTATATTCTTGTTTTTTGTCATCAAAGTATAAATAATTAATTAAAAGGCTTACATTTGTCTTGAAGAAAAATGTATTTGAAATGGAAACAACAGTATCAGTGGATAATTACGACTTGAGATCGATCGAGCAACCAGCTAGTATTAAGCATGTTGTGGATACAATGATTGTAGATCCAAACTTATCGCCGATTAATTACTTTGGTTTTACGGGAGATGCCGAAAAAAGTATGGAAGAGGAAGATAGCCAACTGAACAACACCTGCCAGAGGGTTTGTAGCGTTGACAGTCATCTCACTATCTCAACTCATTGCCTATCGGAGCACCTGCTTGATGACAGTTATAATGCCACCCTGGTGTTGCTTAGCAAGGCTCTGAGAAAACAATACGCACAAGGTAGAACTCCCATTTCTTTCAATGTAACTATAAGCAATTTGCAAGTAGGTGGCAGGTCTAATTACGAAATTGCAGGGGAAGTAAATAGAGCCGTCGAGGAGATGGCAAAAATTTATGACCTGAGGCTCGTGGAAAAGAAACTACGCTTTGCAAAAAGCTTTGTCGAAAAACCTACTCCAGAGCTCGTAGTTACACTGCTAGCCCAAATTGACACAAACACAGAAAGGGCAACAAACTACTTTAAAGAAAAAGGCGAAAATATTGTGTTAATTGGCAGAAGAGATGAAGATTTAGCATCGTCGGACTACCTAAGGATTTGTCACGATGTCATAGAGTCGCCATTGCCAAAGTTTGACATAGAAACCGAACTTAAGTTAAATATGGCCATCAAGAGCCTAATTAATAAGAAGATTGTAAATTCAGCGCTACCCATAAACAGAGGAGGTCTATTTTTCACGCTCTATCGGGCAAGCATAAAAAAAGGACTGGGATTTGACATAACCACCGATTCTGAAATCCGACCCGATTCTTTCCTTTTTGGCGAATCTTTGGGTAGGTTTATAGTGTCAGTAAGTAGCGATAACGAAGATAAAATGATTGATTATCTGCGAGAAAAGAATATACCTTGCCTATTACTAGGACATACAACAAAAGGAGAGATTAGGATTGACGATGAATCTGTGGGATATGTAGAGAGCAAAAAATAATGTCAGGACAGGTAAACCCTTACAACAACACACAAAGCAAGACCGAACAAGTTCGGCAGATGTTCAATAATATCGCAGGGAATTACGATTTGCTCAATCATTTCCTGTCCTTCGGGATTGATATATATTGGAGAAAGCAAGCCCTTAAAAAAGTTAAACCCTTCGATGACATGAGGGTGTTGGATATCGCTACTGGCACTGGCGACCTCGCAATTATGCTTGCTGAAAAAGGTGCAAAAGTAAACGGCATAGACCTATCGACCAGCATGATGGAAAAAGGCAGAGCAAAAGCAGTTAAGCTTGGATTGGATGACAGCATAACTTTCGAAAATGGTGATGCCTCAAAACTGACATTTGCAAGCGATGAGTTTGATGCTGTGACTGTCGCTTTTGGAGTTCGCAATTTTGAGAAACTCCAACAAGCATTAAGGGAAATGCTCCGAGTATTGAAGCCACAAGGACGCTTGGTTATTCTAGAGTTTTCTAAGCCACAAAATACTATTGTGCAAGCTTTATACGAGTTTTATAATTTTAGAGTACTGCCATTTTTTGGAAAATTAATATCAAGAGATAAACGTGCTTATGAGTATTTGCCCGAATCAATCTCGCAATTCAAAAGTGGCAAGGACTTTGTAAGCGAATTAGAAAAAGTAGGATTTTCCAACACCTCCTTTGTTCCTCTAAGCTTCGGAATAGCAACTATTTATTTGGCCACAAAACAATAATCCGTGTTATTTTACGATTTTAGAAAAAAAGAGAGTGAAAAGAATACTATTATTTACAATTGTTCTTGTATCTGTTTGCAGTACAAACGCACAAATGCGTAGGATGTTGAACCTGTCAACCTATGATGAGAAAAAGTATCATTTTGGATTCTCGCTTGCTACAAATGGGTATGATGCCAGGATTTCCAATTGGACCACACTAGGAACAAACCCAGGATACACTCCTGAGAATTTTGCAGTTGGCAATGTTAGCCCCAATACTGTTCTCAGAGCTGACGTTATTGGGCTTACTCCTGGAATAACTGTAAATCTGATTGGCTCCATGAAACTTAGCAATGACTTTAGTCTCAGATTTACTCCAGGCTTGTCAATCTCCACGCAAAAAATATACTTCAACGAACCCATATATGATATTTTTGAGCCTGCAGGAGCAATAGATTTCTACGGGAAACGTATGACATGGGTAGATTTTCCGCTGCTGGTAAAATATCAGGCACGACGAATGAATAACCATCGACCATACGTAATAATGGGCGGGTCTGCGAGGTATCTTGCTACAAAATCGGGACAAGAAGATTTAATAAGCTTCAACAACATGGCTTATTATCTCGAATTGGGTTTGGGCTGGGATAATTTTTTCTCATTTTTTAAACTCTCAGCAGAGTTTAAAGTTTGCATCGGGCTCAATGATATACTCGATAGGACATGGAAAGAACAGCAAAGGAATTACTATACTCAATCTATAAACAATTACTACCTGAACATTTTTGTATTAAGCTTTCATTTTGAAATGTAAATGACTAATAAACAATTTGTCGACATAACAATTTCTGCGCAACAAGCATTCGAAGAGCAGAACTACCGAAAATATTTGTCAGAAAAGATAAACAACATTCCAAAGTCGCACATAATAACTCTAATAAAACGCTCTATCGATGCTCGAAATCGTAATATTAAGATTAATTGCCGATTTGAAATTACAAATCCTTCAGAAACTGTCGTATTAGATAAGTTCTTGATTGACAGGAATGTTACAGGCGCAAGACCAGTTATGGTTGTAGGTTCAGGACCTGCAGGTATGTTTGCTGCAATAGAACTTATACGCATGGGGCTTAAGCCTATTGTGATAGAAAGAGGTACTGCGACAGCAGAGCGCAAAAAAGATCTTGCTCGAATGTATAGGAATCTGGAATTGAACGAGGAATCGAATATGTGCTTTGGTGCAGGTGGCGCAGGAACCTTTACCGATGGCAAGCTATATACTCGCTCCAAGAAAAAACAGGAAATGCAGCAAGTGCTATCAATCTTTCACGAGGCAGGAGCAAACAACAAAATCCTAATCGACACGCATCCGCATATTGGCAGCGACAAGTTGCCCGCTATTGTCGATAAACTACTTGCTTACATCATCCAAATGGGAGGAGAAGTGTTATATAACACCAAATTCCAAAAGCTACATATTAAGTCAAGAGAAGCTAAGGGAATTATTCTGACTAGCGGACAAACAATTGACGCCGAAGCAGTTGTTCTGGCAACGGGACATTCGGCAAGAGATGTTTACTACAATCTGCACGAACAAGGGGTGGCATTAGAGGCAAAAGCATTTGCCTTGGGAGTGAGAATAGAACATCCTCGCAAGCTAATAGACTCTATGCAA
Organism: Bacteroidales bacterium; assembly: GCA_047974415.1. Taxonomy (GTDB): domain Bacteria; phylum Bacteroidota; class Bacteroidia; order Bacteroidales; family Prolixibacteraceae; genus JBKEAJ01. The sequence goes on from JBKECH010000136.1 coordinate 20,722, forward strand.
TATCACACCAAGAACGTACCGCAATACCTCCCTTCTGCAACATATTCGTTTGCCGAACAAGTGGACGGACGAGGTGTTTATTCGTTTTGTATGTGTCCTGGAGGATTGATAGTACCATCGTCCACGCAAAAAGGGGAATTGCTTGTAAATGGCATGTCGCCTTCGCATCGTAAAGCAGCTTTCTCAAACTCGGGTTTGGTTGTAGAGCTGAGGCTCGAAGATTTTGAACCTTTCTCCGAGCACGGCGACTTGAAAGGATTGGAGTTCCAGCGCAGTATCGAAAAGCTTACCTGTGCAAGTAGTGAAAAGGGTCTTGTTGCTCCTGCTCAACGGATTGCAGATTTTTGTGCAAAGAAAACAAGCTCGTCGAAGATAAACGGCTCATACATACCAGGCTATTTATCAACAGACATAAACAAAATATTACCCAGTTTCATCGCAGACAGATTGAGACAAGGAATATTACAGATAGATAAAAAGAAAAGAGGTTTTTGTACAAATGAAGGTCAGCTTGTAGCTGTTGAGTCAAGAACCTCATCACCCGTCAGAATTCCACGAGAAAAACACTCCCTTCAACACCCTTATATCAAAGGCCTATATCCGTGCGGAGAAGGCGCTGGCTTTGCCGGAGGAATAACATCCTCTGCCATAGATGGAATATTGGTCGCAAGAAGAATTGCCGACAATCTGAACTAAATTACAAATAGGCAAGATGAGACATGAATGCAACTTCTCTCACAAAGTGGTTATGATATTGACAAGATACATATAAAAACAGAATTCAAACACATAAAGCTCTCATACCTAGTGAGCTACGCATGTTAGAGCGTGATTATAAAGAGAAAATAACAATGGCTACAAGGCTAACACCGATAATGTGAACATCTGATAGTTTGTTAATTACAAAACAAATGAAACATGACTATCACATAAACGGAATGTCTTGCAATGGCCGCAAGAGCCATGTCGAGGACACTTTTATCTCGAGTAAATTACCTCACTAAAATAACAATCGACCTGGGTAAATCGAAAGCACTTGTCGATATGAAGAGGCACATATCTATCGAGGTGTTTCAAAAGGCATTAAAACGCAATGTAGGTAACTACCCTATACATCAGTACGGGACCATCGTCCCGAGAATCTGAAGAGGAAATATTTAAAGGGTACAGGGAGCGGTATATCCTACTGCCCGGTACGCTGTGAGGAAGATTAAAACTTATAACGTAGCCAGATATGCATGGATGTTCAGTGTGGAGGTGTTGTTTTTCTCTAGCATCTCCTCTGATGCCAATTTCGCTAAAATTAATAAAGTTTAACACCAGTATATTTGCAAGTAGTTAAATTTGTATTAACTTGCCGTTGTGAGGCGATTTGCTATTTTGCTTGCTAAGTTCTTTCAAATTGCATATTTAATCAATGTGAATGGGCTTAGTATTAGTGTTGCAAGCGCGTTATAAATTGACGTATTATTAATTTAAATTTGAGCCATGAGAACAAATCAGTTTTGTAGGGTGGTGCTATTTTTTATGATAGTGCTACAAGGGATGGACTCCATAAATGCACAGAATACCTCTGTGTCAGGAATGGTGTCAGACAAACTTGGTCCTCTTCCCGGGACGAGTGTTCGAGTAAAGGACTCCACGATTTCGACAATTGCTAATTCCGAAGGATTTTTCCAGATTGAGACCTCGGGTGATGCCACTTTGATTTTTAGCTTTATTGGATACATTACCCAAGAAGTTCATGTCAAAAACCGCAACCGAATTAATGTTGTTTTGGAGGGTGATTTAGAGTCTATTGATGAGGTCGTTGTGGTTGGTTACGGAACCCAGAAGCGCAAGGAGCTTACTACTGCTGTTACTTCTGTCAAGGAGAGTGATTTTAATCAGGGAGGAGTTAGCTCTCCGATGGACTTGATACAAGGCAAAGTTGCAGGATTGAATATTACGAAAACCCAAGGCAACAATCCCAATTCGAGTGCATCAATACAGTTAAGAGGGGTATCTTCTCTTACTGGAGATATTTCGCCTTTAGTAGTGATCGACGGCATACCAGGAGGGAACTTAGATTTGTTGCAACAAGACGATATTGCAACTATTGATGTTCTGAAGGATGGTTCTGCTGCTGCAATATATGGTACGCGTGGCAACGCTGGTGTTATCTTGATAACGACCAAAAAAGGGAAACCAGGGAGAACTACCACAGAATATAATTCATATTTTCAAACGGAGTTTGTAGATAAAAAACCCAAGTATCTGTCTGCGTCGCAATTCAAGAATCTGATTTCTCAAGGAATTGTCAATGCAGATCAAGATTTTGGTTATACTACTGATTTATACGACGATCTTATCAACAAAAATAATCTGAGTCAGTATCACAATTTGGCAGTGTCTGGAGGAAGCATGAAAACCAACTATAGAGCATCCTTATTCTACAATAATGCCGAAGGACTTCCAAAGAAAAATAGTAGAGAACAATTTGGAGGGCGGATTAGTATCAATCATAAAGGTCTCAACAACCTCCTTACTCTACAGTCCAACGTTGCAGCTAATTTCAACAAAGCTAACTTGTTAGGAGGTAGCTCTGGCGATTTTGAACAAGCAATACAAAGGAATCCAACGGCTCCAATATATAATGAGGATGGTAGTTTCTATCAGACCTTTGCATATAATAACTACAATCCATTATCTAGATTAGCAGACAGAGTCAACGAAAGAGACCAGCAAACCTTCTCGGGGGATATGAGAGCAACTTTGGATTTTTCCGAATTGCTTGTTGAAGGATTAAAAGCAAGCATATTTGGCTCTTATGTTCGTAATGCCTACAATGATAGACAATATCGTTCTAAGGAGGATTGGGATCAGAGAGAAGGCTCTGAATATCAGGGAATGGGCTATGCCTACAAGGCGAATCATATAGACTGGAGCAAGACTATTGAGTCTATAGTAGAGTATAACACAACAATAGCCTCAAACCATAGTATTGGTGCAATTATGGGCTACAGCTACCAATATACTACTACCGAAACGTTCGATGTCAGTAACAACGGCTTCACGACAGACGGCTTTTTAGACTGGAACATGGGAGCAGGCTCGGCAATACAAAACAACAAGCTCCCAAGACCAGGAATTGGAAGTTTTAAGGAAGACAATACACTCGTGGGTTTTTTCGGGCGTGTAAACTATGCTTATAAAGATAGATACTTTGCTCAAGTAGTGATGAGGAGAGAGGGCTCGTCGAGATTTGGGACTAATCATAAATGGGGAACATTTCCTGCCGTATCAGTTGGATGGACAATGAGTGAAGAAAGTTTTATGGAAGATGTAAGTTTTATAAACAACCTGAAGTTTAGGCTTGGCTATGGAGTTACAGGTAATCAGGGAATCCCTAACTACCAGTCATTTACTAGGCTTTCTACTGGAGGAGTATACCCCTTGGAAGGAGTGTTCTATCAGACCTATGGAGCATCGAACAATCCAAATAATGACTTGAAATGGGAGGAAAAACATGAGATAAACTTTGGTGTAGATTTCAGAATATTTGATAACAATCTTAGTGGAACTATTGATATATACAACAGAACCACTAAAGACCTTCTTTATAACTACACAGCACAGTTGCCAGCATATATACATTCAACCTTGTATACCAATGTGGGAGAAATTACAAATAAAGGAGTAGAGCTGTTCTTGTCTTATACCGCTATCAAAAAGCAGAACTTTAGCTGGGACGTAGAATTTACAGGAAGCTACGGTACTAACAAGCTATCGAAACTTTCTAATGAAAATTTTCAAGCAACATATCTTGAATTTGGAGGGCTTCCTGCACCAGGAAACCTTGGTAATGCAATAAGATTAGAAGAAGGTGGTTCGGTAGGGAATTTTTATGGTAAACGCTTTGCAGGTTTTACTGACGATGGTAAATGGTTGTTTTACAAGGCCGATGGAACTACAGCCAAGGCTGGAGACATGAACGAAGAAGACCTAATGATAATCGGGAATGGTGTTCCAAAATATCAAGCATCCTTGAGTAATAAATTTAGATATAAGAATCTCGACCTTAGTATCTTCTTCAGAGGTAAATTTGGATATGATATACTCAATACCAAAGAGATGTATTTTGGAAATAAAAAGTGGCTACCAAACAATCTATTTGAAAGCGCATTTACAACTCATGCACAATTGGATGACGACCCCCAATACTCAGATTACTATATCGAAAAGGGGAACTTTGTCAAACTTGATAATGTCACAATTGGGTACAACTTGAATATTAAGTCTAAGTATATAAACAAGCTGAGAATTTATCTGACAGGAAGAAATCTAGCTACAATAACTGCTTATAAAGGAATTGATCCAGAACTGCAAGATACAGGTTTTGAAACGGGGCTTGATAATAGAGGTTTTTACCCCAGGACTAAAACTTGGACTATTGGTTTAAATGTAAAATTCTAAACAGTAAGTATCATGAAAATTAAAACAATCAAATCAATAAAAGTTCTGATTATAGGGCTTTTAATATCAATGTCGTGCACAAACCTAGATGAAACAATATATAGCGATCTGAGTTCTAGCAACTTTTACAAGAATAGACTGGAGGTTATGCAAGGCGCATTGCGTCCATTCACGCATTTGCAGGCATGGTATGCTCCCACCGGACAAGCTGGCTATTATTATCACAATGAGCTATCGGCCGACCAGCAAGCTTGGCCACAAAAAGGTAGACACGGATACGATGGAGGAAGCCATTTTAGACAACATTATCATACGTGGACTGAAAATGAAAGTCTTATCCGTAATGCGTGGAATCTAATGTGGTCGGGTGTAGGATATGTCAACTCAGCGATTGACGATATATCGTCAATCGCTGACCCCGAAAGCATAGGTATGACTCAAGGAGAAATTAAATCAATTGTCGCTGAATTACACGTGCTTAGAGCATTTCATTATATTAAAATGATGGATCTGTGGGGAAATATTCCAATTGTTACAGAAGTGGCTGAAGGCCGTCCATCAAACCCCAAGACAAAGACAAGGGAAGAAGTTTTCAATTTCATCGAAAAAGAGCTGGAAACATATATACCACAAGCACCGAAATACTCAGAGAAACTTACAGGTAGAACCACACAGACAGCTGGTTATGCTATGCTCGCCGAGCTGTATTTAAATGCAGAGAAATGGATCGGTAAATCTAGGTGGGATGATTGTATTGCTGCTTGCGATAAGATTATTGGGGGCGAAGCAGGTGGAATAGGAGGCTCGCCTATATTAGCAAGCAACCTAACTGATAACTACGACAATACCAATAGTGACTGCTCCGAAAATCTGTATCAAATTGCATACAGCAAAAAGGCGGATTTCTCTTTTTCTTGGGGAGGCTATCTTTTTGGCTATGGTAATATGTCGGAGGCATTGGATATTGCTTTCAGCGGATGGAACGCTTTTGTAGTAACTCCTACGGGGTTTAATGCCTACAAGGACACTGATTTGAGAAAGAAAGAATGGTTCCTTCTTGGTCCTCAATACAAGTATGGAACCACCGACCCAATTATTGCTACAGAGGAGTATTCTGGGAAACCTCTCGTATACGTAAACAGTATTAGAAGAGAAAGTGAAGGAGACTTTTCTAGCGAGGGGGGAATGGCTGAAGGTGAGGAAAATAGCGGAGCCAGATTTAATAAGTATAAGTCTGGAAGACAGTCGGATGAGAATTATTGGGAGAACCACTATATAATATACAGGCTCACGGAGATTTATTTCAATAAGGCAGAAGCCATAATGCGCAAGAATGGAGGAGTAGCAACGCAGGAAGCTGTAGATCTGATAAATGCGTGTAAGCAAAGAGCTTTTGCGGAAGTAGATTGGGATTCCGAAAAATACACCGTCACTACTTTAACAATGTCCGAATTGCTTGCCGAAAGAGGGAGAGAGTTTATGTTTGAAGGAAAAAGAAGAACTGATATGATAAGGTTTGGAGCATTTATCGACAGTGCATGGTGGGACCATAAACCAACTAAAGATAAAAATAAAGAACTATTTGCAATTCCTCACTCCCAAATCGCCAATAATCCAGCTTTGAAGCAAAATCCAGGATATAACTAGAGTCTGTCTATAAAGTCCAATATCTGCGTTATGCTCACTTTGCGAATTGGGAGTTTACTTGTGTAAATGACTAATTCGCAAAGTCTCATAAACCTTGACATTTAACTTTATAGTTTATACTCCCGATTATGGACAGGCACTAATTATGAGCTCGCCTATATCGACTCCTTTGCCCCTGCCAGAATGTCGCTAAATAGCTAAGAGTCACAGCTAAAGCAGGTCATTTTGTCATCGCGTCCTGTCAAAGTGTCGGATCTGCAGCTGTGGCAGTATTCTTGAACTTCTACATTTAGAAAATAAAAAAAGGAGAATAAGATATGAATTTGGATAAATTAACAATCAAGGCTCAAGAGAGCATTCAGGAGGCAATGCAATTTGCTCAAAACAAAGGGCATCAGTCCATTGAGGTTTCCCATGTCTTGAAAGGTCTAATATTATCGTCAGGAGAAATATTGAAATATCTTTTCAAGAAGATGGATGTGGATATAGCTAACGTTTCGGCACGTGTAGATAAAGCCATCGCCTCGTTACCAAAGGTAAGCGGAGGCAATGTTTACTTGTCGAACGAAGTAAGCGAGGTGATGCAAAAGGCTCAGAATATTTCTAGCTACATGGGCGACGAGTATGTATCTGTGGAGCACCTGCTACTTGCAATACTAGACACTAAAAACGCTACATCAAAAATATTGAAAGATGCAGGAGTGTCTAAAAAAGAGCTGGAAGTTGCCATAAAAGAGCTTCGCAAGGGAGCAAAGGTAGACTCACAGACAGCAGAGGAACGCTTTGATGCTCTCAATAGGTATGGAATCAACCTTACCGACAAGGCTCGCGAAGGTAAGTTGGATCCCGTAATTGGCAGAGACGATGAAATTCGGCGCGTCTTGCAGATATTGTCGCGACGCACCAAGAATAATCCCATTCTTGTGGGCGAACCAGGAACGGGAAAGACAGCCATCGCTGAGGGGCTGGCATATAGGATTATCAGAGGCGATGTTCCCGAGAACCTAAAGTCTAAGCAACTGTTTTCGCTCGACATGGGAGCTTTGGTGGCAGGAGCTAAATATAAAGGAGAGTTTGAAGAACGTTTGAAGTCTGTAATAAACGAGGTGACAAATTCCAATGGCGACATTATCCTGTTTATAGACGAAATTCATTTGCTTGTGGGAGCCGGCAAGAGCGATGGGGCTATGGACGCTGCGAATATTCTGAAACCTGCACTTGCACGTGGCGAGTTGCACTCCATTGGTGCAACAACATTGGACGAGTATCAAAAGTATATTGAAAAAGATAAAGCTTTAGAAAGACGTTTTCAAACTGTGATGGTCAGCGAGCCCGACACCGCAAGTGCTATATCCATACTGCGAGGTTTGAAAGAAAGATACGAAAACCATCATAAGGTGCGTATAAAAGACGATGCTATTATAGCTGCTGTTGAATTATCGGACCGTTACATCACCGATAGATTCTTACCCGACAAGGCAATAGACCTTATAGACGAAGCTGCCGCCAAATTGCGAATGAGTATAGATTCACTGCCAGAAGAACTTGATGAGTTGGAACGAAAGATTATGCAATTGGAGATTGAGCGAGAGGCTATAAAACGAGAGAATGACGACAAGAAACTCGACGGTATTAGCAAACATATTGCTGAGCTGAAAGAGGAGCAATCTATCTATAGAGTACAGTGGGACAGAGAGAAATCGCTTATTGAAGAAATACAGCAAAATAAGAATACACTGGAAAGTCTCAAGCTAGAGGCTGAACAAGCCGAACGAGCTGGCGACTATGGCAGAGTTGCAGAGATAAGATACGGACGTGTGAAGGAACACGAAGAGCGTATCTTGGCACTTGGCAAGGATTTGGAAAATATGCAACAATCGAACATGCTTGTAAAACAAGAGGTTGATTTGGAAGATATCGCCGAAGTTGTGTCGCGTTGGACAGGTATACCAATAAATAAAATGGTACAGGGCGAACGAGAAAAGCTATTGCGTCTTGAGGATGAACTCCATCGACGGGTGATAGGGCAAGATGAAGCAATTGTTGCTGTATCTAATGCCGTAAGATTGAGTCGCACTGGATTGAACGATTCGAAGAAACCTCTAGGCTCTTTCATTTTTTTGGGTAGCACAGGAGTTGGCAAAACCGAGCTAGCAAAAGCCCTCGCAGAATATTTATTCGATGATGAGAATATGATGACAAGGATAGATATGTCGGAGTATCAGGAGAAATTTTCGGTAACGAGACTCATTGGTTCACCTCCTGGATATGTGGGCTACGACGAAGGTGGTCAGCTGACAGAAGCCGTCAGACGCAAACCGTACTCAGTAGTATTGTTTGATGAAATTGAAAAAGCTCACCCCGACGTTTTCAATATCCTTTTGCAGGTTCTTGATGATGGCCGTCTCACAGACAATAAGGGTCGCAAAGTGAACTTTAAAAACACAATAATCATAATGACATCCAATATAGGATCACAATTAATACAAGAGAAATTTTCGGGACTTACGGACAACGGACAACTAGATCAAGCCTATGAGGAAGCAAAAAATGAACTTTTCGAGTTATTGAAAAAAACCGTTCGTCCCGAATTTCTGAATCGTATAGACGACGTAATAATGTTTACGCCTTTGAGCAAGACCAACATCCGCAATATAGTTAAACTACAGTTTGATATTGCAAATAAACGCTTAGGGCGAGCAGGCATAAATGCGGAAATAAGTAATATTGCATTAGATTGGCTTGCCGAAAAAGGATATGATCCTCAATTCGGAGCAAGACCAGTGAAACGACTTATCCAAAACAGATTGCTAAATCAGCTATCAAAATCACTACTAAATGGCGAGCTAGATGATACTAGAACAGTGCTGGTGGATGTAGTAGACGGCGAGTTGACCTTTAAGAGCAAAAAATAAATATTGATAATTAACAAAAAAGAATGCACAAGAGTTTGTATATTTAAAAAGAAGTAGTACTTTTGTGCATGTAAATCTTGCGGATGTGGCGTAATTGGTAGCCGCGCTAGACTTAGGATCTAGTGTCGAGAGACGTGGGGGTTCGAGTCCCTTCATCCGCACTGGGAAATCTTCCAGACATAAAACGCCAAAAGGCAAACAAAATCTACAAAAGTCCTGCAATTCAACGAATTGTGGGACTTTTTCGTTTTAGGGATGTAGGTCTAAAGTGCTTGTAAAAAGCCATAATTTCGTGGCTAATCCATGACCTATTTTAAACACGCAAAATAGGTCACAGATTTGGCGGAAATTGGCGTGTAAGTGGCTGAGATTGGTTGGTTTAAAACGACACCTTTTCAATTGAAAGTTGATAGTTTTGTGATTAAGAAAAATGCAAAATCGCAGAAACATCAAAGAGATTAATAATTAAAAAAAGATGCCATGATTAAAAGCACATTTAATGTAGCATTCTTTATTAAAAGAAATGCTCAAAGAAAAGACGGAACAGTCCCTATTGTTTCGAGAATTACAATCAACAAACAGGTTGCTCAATTCAACACTAAATTACACATTCTACCCAGTGAGTGGAATGCAAAATTAGGGAAAGCCGCAGGACAAACTGCTCCTGCTAGAGACTTGAATGCAGTGTTGCAAAACATTAGAGCTAGCATTCACACACTCTACCACAAACTAACAATCCACGAAGACCATGTTACTTCTGATAAGGTAAAGAATGAGTTTCTTGGTTTAAATGCTAACAATGAAACTATCATCTCTCTATGAGAGACTGTCCTCAGAACTCTGTCTGCTCTCTATAATTATTAATTTTGCAATTATGACAAGACAGAAAAAACAGGCTCTATGTCGAATGTGGTGGGTAGAATATAATGTAAAATAGAAAAAGTATTCGAATTGCACCACAAAAGAGCATTTTGGCGTAACGTTTCTTTAAACAGTTTTATCTTGGTAGAGGGTGTATCAAGCGCTTTCTTCGAAAAATTTTGGCTTGGTAGGCCTAATGATTTTTTAGTTTCCAAATCTCACCCACTCTATTCGACATAGAGCCAGAATGGCAGAACCGCCCATTAGATGATGTTTATCCCATTGTTTGGATGGATGCCATGCATTATAAGGTTAGGGATGGAGGTAGGGTTGTATCGCGAGCAGTCTACAATATTTTGTCCTTAAATAAGAAAGGACAAAAGGAACTGATTGGGATGTATATATCGGAAAGCGAAGGAGCAAACTTCTGGCTTTCAGTATTAACTGATTTAAAAAGTCGCGGCGTGAAAGATATACTCATAGCTTGTA
>JBKECH010000154.1:0-4115 GCA_047974415.1 Bacteroidales bacterium
ACTAAACACTTTCTCTGTTTGAGAGAGCAAGCCCTTTTGATTTTCTTTAACCATCAATAAATAATCTGCCTCCTTTTCAATTATCTTTTGAGCTATCTTTTTCTGACAACCCATAGCATCAATAGTTACTAAACAGCCCTTTATCGCAAGTAAATCCAGCAATTCAGGTATGGCTGTAATTTCATTGCTCTTTTCTTTAGTCGCAATTTGAGCTAGGGTAACTTTGTCTTCTGAAGCATAGTCCGATACAATGTGTAGCGCTTTGGTTTTTCCTTTTATTACCGATCCTTTTATTGTTTTGCCATCAATAGCAACAACCGCTCCATCAGTAAGATCTGTTAATTCATTTATCCATGATATAAAACACTTATTGAAGCTGTCTGTATCTAGCCTGGCAAAGAGCTTTCCTAAAACATCATGAGAGAGAGTACCATTGGTATATGGATAGAATTTGCGCAACCATTCCAACTTCTCTTTCCCAAACAGGGCTATGTCAGTCCACGTGCTAAACCCACTTAACGAGGCGTTAATACATAAGAAAAGTATTTCTATTAATGGATAACTGTAGTATCCTTTGTTTGTTCGCCTAGGGTCTTCCAATGTTGAAAATGAGTTAGTAAATAGTCGTTCTTTTTCTTTTCCAGGGCCTTTATTTTTCATTTTTTTTGAAAGGGAACAGCCCCTTTCAGATGCCCAAAGATACTAATATTGTGGAAATAATCACTCTTTTTTAAGGGCGATTTACCTGGCCCCTCGGGGTAACTTTTTTGGTATTAAAAACAAGTTTTATTGTTAGGGTTCATCTTCTTCAAATCCAGTTTTACGATATCCCGTAGCAATAAGTTTATCTGTACCTTGGGGTAAATCATCATACCAAATTTCAAAATATATACTATCGGCAACATAGCCAGACGGCAATGTTTTTGCTTTTGGAGTTACCTTCCCATTCATAACCTTCACCTTTATCTCATAGTCCTCAACATCATTTGTTAAGACATCGTTTGTTCCAAAAGACATCTTAGAAACATCAACTGGAACCCTAACCCTATATTTCCAAAAGCTAGGAGTCCCATCAATAATGTCTGTTAGATAAATCTCTTTACCATCGTCTGCTGCAGTGTTGAATGTTAAAGCTTCTGTATAGCCAGAACCAAAAGGATCCTTTTGAGTTTTTGAATCATAGCGAACGTACCACTGTCCCGAAAGTCCATTTACCGAACTATCCCAAACCTCAGCATCTTCCATGCAACTTGAAAAAGTCGTCAATATAAATAGTCCTATTATAAAAAAAGATAATTTCTTCATTTTGTTCATTTTGTTTAAATTTCTACTTGCGTTAAGGTAACGTCGAACGTATAACCAGAGTCCCATTCTGTAATATAATGAATTGTTTTTTTACTAGGGTCTGCAGTGAACATCTTAATTTTTGCTATTCCTCCAAAGATTCCAACACCAAATTCGGGACTAGAGAAATCGTTATTCTGTATATTGTTTGCTGTAATTATTACTGGAGCATCATAGGTAAATCCATAGTTACGTCCAAGTTGATAATAGGCTCCTATCCCACAAGATAATATATATTTGTTATCTGATATTTTAGAAATTAAAACATACTCCATATCTGTGTATTCTGCTCCACTGGAGCCATTTCTCACAACCGTACTCGTATATAGTCCTGCTATATTTGTTTTGAGGTCGCCTGTTTCAACAACATAAACAACTCTATCTTCAGATGACGAGTAGCCATCTTCGTTTGTTGCGGTATAAGACAAATTGTAGTAATCCGCAACATCGGTTTTAAGCTCCTTACCTAAGTACCCAGTATATTCTCCTGCAACGGATATTTCAATAGACAACTCTTTGTCATTAGCTGATGCAGAAATACCTGGTTCAACAAAAGGTTCTCTAATATTCTGAAACAACACATCATCTCCTTTCTTATCAAAATTGGCATAATACGTAATGTCTGAAAGTCCTTTTGTGTCATCATTGCATCCTAAGAATAAAACACTACATGATGCAACTAATAGCACTGTATATAATAATTTTCTCATCTTACTCATTTTATTTTTACTAGATTCCATTTTTTTGGTTCCACCATACTTTTACTCCAACGTTAGCCTTCTGAGGTGGTGCATTATTGTTTCTCTTCAGCACATTATCTGGATATGTTGGCGAAGCAGGGAGCTTTCCATTTAATTTAGTCCTTCCTGCAACTGATATTATAAATTTTCCTACTGGGAAATTCATATATGTACGATTTCTATCGGCGGCGACATCTCTCGTATCAACAGATGGATACTTGGTTCTGTTTCTTTCAAGAAATGCTTCCCAATGCTGATATTTTGCATAAGCCACCCACTTTTGCAGGGCAATTTGCTTTATCGAGGATTCTACATCTTCTCCTTTCCACTCCGCATAAGCACCTGCTTCAATAATTGAGTTTTCACTAATCCCATGTGCCCTCAACGATGCTTTTACTGCATTGTCATAATGTTCTTTTGCTTTTGAGTTGTCACCTCCTCTAGCATATACTTCAGCAATATAGAACTCCTGTTCCCATAAGGATAGCAAAGGAATATCCATATTATAATCAAAAAGCATGGAGCTATAATTCTCGTCCTTATCTTGAGTTCCATTGCTGTCTGCATCCTCTTTAGAGGCATAATCTCCTTGAAGGCCCCCTCTGTAGCCGCCTCCTTTTGCTTCTGTATATATGGATGACAATCTAGGATCGCTATTGCTCTCAAGGTAGCTTAACAATGTTTTACTTGCAATGACATTTGTACTAAAATATCCTGCTCCCCCACTTTCAAATTCAGCCATTGGATGTCTTTTCCCTTCTTCATCTGCAAATATACTTCCTGGCAGAACAGCACCAGCAGTGGTAAAGTCAGCAGACTTTACAAAATCCAAAACTTCAGAATTGTTGTATCCCGAAGTCTCTGACAACCTAAGCATTAACTTCAATTTCAAAGCATTGGCGAACCTCACCCAACTATCTACATCTCCGCCAAAAATAAAGTCATTGGTTTTATTGATGGTTCCAGATATATTGCTATAATCTTTTGCTAAAACAGTATTTACTCTAGTCAATAAATCAGTGTAAATATCTTTACCTGCATCGAACTTCGGCATAATCAGACCAGTACCACCTTGAAGAGCCTCTGAATAAGGTATATCTCCCCATGTATCAGTCATCATTTGCCAAACATAAATCTGCAACACCTCAGCCAACAAGTAATCAGCCTCATTAGCATTTTGCTCTGACAATGCTTTCACTTCATTCAAGTCGTTCAGTGCACCAGCGGTAAACTCTTGCCATGTATTGTTAAAATCGTCTTCTGAATAATTTTCTAAGTATTTAAATTGAGAGGCAGTATGTTTTTGGGCTAAATATTGCGACCAATACCCTCCAGCAAATCCGCATTCCCATCCCATCATTTGGGTAGCGATTGTTACTTCAGTTGCCGGAATTAGTACATCGGCACTTGGTAATTCTGATAAATTATTTGGATCCTGATTAACATCAAGATTGCAACTTCCCAAAGAGAACACAAGCGCAACAAATAATATATATATGTATTTTTTCATTTCTTTTTTTATTGTAGTTATTAGAAATTAAACGACATTCCAAATGTATAGCTTTGGTTTGTTGGATTACCCATAAATTCTCCAAAGAGTGCACTTATATCATTACCGAAAGATGTTGTTTCTGGATCTATATATGGATTATCTGCAGGAGTCCACAATAGGATATTACCCATAACAAAGGAAAACCTCAAGTTGTTAACATTAAATTTGTTAGTGAAGGATGCAGGAAGAGTATATGACAAGGATACATCTCTCAGTTTTAAATAAGACTTATCTATAACGTTGTACAAGTCCGACTCAAAAGCACCATAATCTCCATAAAAGGTATGTGCATTAGCGTAAATCACAGGTATATTGTTTTCTTTATACGAGAAAGTTCCATCTCCATTATCTATTTCTATCACAGAATTTGGAACTATGAAAGGTTCTCTATCATTCATCACAGACTCTGCAGCCGCACCTGTCCAGTGTAGGTAATCTTTTGTATTAGAGAACATATAACCACCATAATGCATATCCAG
>JBKECH010000134.1:0-5654 GCA_047974415.1 Bacteroidales bacterium
GGCTCTCGCACAATATAACTCACTAAATTATAAAAAACTAAAAGGAGATAAGGTGGGATTATCCTCGATAAGAGTAAACGACCAATATCGTATCGAGTTCGAGGAGCAAATCAAGGACGGCGAACTTATCGCAACAATATGCAATATTACAGAATTGTCGAACCACTACAACTAAGAGGAACAGATATGAATACGACCTTACAGGGGGTTGACCCCGAAATGATTGCAAACAATCTTACTCCCGCATACTCGACACATCCAGGCGAAATCTTGAAAGATGAAATCGAGTATAGAGGAATCTCACAACGAAAGTTGGCAGCGCAAATGGGACTGACGTATTCCGTTTTGAACGAGATATTGAATGCCCGCCGTCCGATGACAGAAAAAACAGCTCTACTCTTTGAGGCTGCTTTAGGGCTTGATGCAGAACCGTTGATGCGCTTGCAGTTGAAATACAATATGCAAACCACCCGTAAAGATGAAACGTTTATGGAGCGACTGGCGCAGGTGCGCAAGATAGCTTCGATGCTTTGACAAGAAGAAATCACAAAAAATTAACCCTCATATGGAGAATGAGAGAACACAAATAGATTTATTGAGGTAGTCTATTCGTTTCACATCATGAAGTAGGGCATCAATACCCTTAATTGTAAGTCCGAAGGACTTAAATACAGCAACATAGTGCATCGCACTATGAAAAGAAACAACAACAAACCAAAGCACCGATAGCTGCGAAAGGCAGCGGATTTTACAATAGATCATCAACACCTTGCACCTCAGCTTTGTCTATTAAAACATAAGCTCTGAACTAGAGCTGTTAGATAACAAAAGCCTACCAATTTGGTAGGCTTTTTTGGGGGGTTAGTATCCTGGGTTTTGAATTACTTTATTCTGATTTCTGTCGAGTGCTATTTGAGGGATAGGTCTCAGAATCTTATAATTTCCGTCATCCCCTTTCATGTTATTCTCAGTCACATTGTCTTCGTTGTAAGCAAGCACATATTCTATGAGCTTATGTGTTCGCTTGAGGTCTGTCCAGCGCACATATTCGCCAGCCAGCTCTCTAGCTCTTTCATCGAGAATAAAATCAATAGTCATATCGCTAGCTGCAACAGTCATATCTTCTTCAAATCCGGCTTTCATGGTGCCAGGTCTTGCTCTAAGCTTGTTTATCATGTCGGCAGCCTGATTGGCTTGACCATTTTGCACATATGCTTCCGCAGCAATGAGGTATGCTTCTCCTAGTCGTGCCACCACCACATCATGCATGCTACACCCTTGACTCCGATTGCTTAGCGCAGTTGCAGTGTAGTCGTCAAACTTCTTCACGCAAGACACCCCAAAGTCCATTGTTCGTCTATTAGAATATGAAGCCTCTTTTCCATTAGAAGGAGCTATGCCACCCTCAGCAATAGTTTTTGAAACAATTGCATTCGCTTTCAATCCATGTGGGTCATCAGCTTGCCAAGCGGCAATGTCTGAATTGGTGGCCCAAGCAGGTGGATAATAGTAAATAATAGGAGAGCTGGTAGGCTCGGTGTAATAGTCGAAGTAGTTTTGGTGAAATTCGGTCATGAATGTTTGTTCGTATCTGCCATCGCCCTTTGAAAAAAGTTGGTGTAATCTTAAAAATGGGGCTAAGTTTCCATCCATGGCTTTATTTAGCGGAAACTCAGATCCACCGAGATAACATCCGAATTGAGCTTGTTGATAGCTTCCGCTACTTACGGGATTTTCAATTGAAGCGTAACTATATTGTACAGACCAAAATAATTCTGTATTATTTTCATTGTTTATATCAAAGGCTTCGTCGATTGATAAGCTAGGTAGTTCTTCTTCGATAGCTTGCAGCGCAAAAGTTGCAGCTTTAGTATAGTCGTCAGCTTGAGCAATATTGTCTTCTAACTTTTCATAGTCTTGACCATTAAGCCAAGCTCGAGTGAGGTGTGTTTTTGCCAAGAAAAAAGCAGCTGCACGCTTATTGGCTCGTCCCACATTGGACTTTGTTCTTTCGAGAAGTTTTGATGAGTTTGATGCAAGATACGTAAATTCATCAATTATGAAGTTGTATAACTCTTTCAAGTCAGTTCGTTCATGGCTCATCTCGGCATAGTCAAACATTTTTCTTTGGAGAGTGACTTCTCCAAATTGCTGCACCAATTGGAAGTAATACCATGCTCTGATAAATCGAGCCTCATCTACATATTGTTCTCTCACGGGTGATGCTTCTGTGTGTTTTCCGTAATAAATGACTGTGTTGGCGAGCTGTATTCCTTTAAAGCATGCTGAATAAAGATCTCTAACTAGTGATTCGGAGGCATCAAGTGCGTTGTAATGGTTCAACACAATACCTTGATTTTTCCCATCTCCGTATAGGTCGGTTCCTGCGGAAAATACTAAGGGCCAGTTGTTGTATACCACTCTTAATGAGGAGTAGGTAGCATTAGTAAGGCTTTCAAAACCGACCTCTGTTTTGTAGAATTTATCGGCTGATTCATCGGAGCGAATATCAGGCTCTAGGAAATCCGGACAGGCAGTGAAAACTAGCAGTAAGGATAATAGGCTTATATATTTAAGTTTCATGATATATCATTTTAGAATTTAACATTAACACCAAATTGGAATGTTCGCGTACTTACTCCCCCCGATCCATCATCTACACTAGCATCAGCCCACTCAGGGTCGAAGCCTCGGTAGGAAGTAAAGGTAAGTGGGTTTATCAAGTTGAAATAAAACCTGCAGAATGAAAACGGTGTTTTCTGCATAAGCTGTTTAGGTAGCGTATACCCTAAGGTGATGTTTTTTACTCGCCAAAAAGAATTGTCTACATAATACTGACTTCCGTCTTCATTGTTTTTCCAGAAAGAACCTCCGCCAGCATTATTGCTACCGCTGGTTGGGAATGGGTATGTTCCATGCTGAGTTCCTTTTTGATGTGCTATCGTGCCATCTGATCCTAGTATCGGAGCCCCGTCTGGAATATAGAAGTCTAAGTCTAGAATGTTTTGCCCTCTCGATGAGTAGCTTCCAAAGCGATACATGAATGGACTATATACGGTGCTTCCTTGCGAGGTGTATATGCTGAATGAGAAGTCGAAGTTTTGGTAGGTCAATGAAGAGTTTAAGCTACCTGTCCAAGACGGAGCGGCATGACCTTGTACTCTTCTGTCGTTTGCGTCTACAGTTCCAGAGCCGTCAGAATCTTTAAACTTCATTTCACCCTCATAAAATTTCGTTTTCAGCTTATCATTCGTTGCAATTGCTGCAGCCTCTTCTGCGGAGGCTATTCCATCACATACGTAGCCATAAACCACATCTATAGGTTGTCCAATAAACCATCGATTACCAACTAAATCTTCCTTGCGGTCATTTAGTTCCATGATTTCATTTTGGTTGCTTGCGAAAGTGAAACTGGTAGTCCAGTTGAGTTTTTTGGTTTTTACATTCACGGTACTTAGCTGTACTTCAAGTCCGTAATTCCTCACTTTCCCTACGTTGCTCCATATGTTGCCCGATGCAGAG
This sequence comes from Bacteroidales bacterium, assembly GCA_047974415.1. Lineage (GTDB taxonomy): Bacteria > Bacteroidota > Bacteroidia > Bacteroidales > Prolixibacteraceae > JBKEAJ01. Next base: position 3,523 of record JBKECH010000134.1, read on the forward strand.
CCAAGTTCAAGCGGGGTTTGCATCTCCATTAGGAGTTCTCTCGATACTTTATGGTAGGCATCAATTGAGCCAGATATTCGATTGTCGATTATGCCGAAATCTAAGCCGATATTTACTTCAGTGGTTTTCTCCCAAGTAAGATTGGGATTGGTAAGGTTACTTCCAAAACCATTAGCTATGTTATTGCCGAAGTTGTAGTAGTATTTCTCATTAGCTAGCACCTGGGTGGCATATGCTCCCACGAGCGAATTGTTCCCAGTGAGCCCGAAGCTAGCTCTCCATTTGAGATTGGATAGCCAATCCTGCGACTGCAAGAAATCTTCTTCGCTCATTCGCCATGCTGCGGCTACAGAGGGGAACATGCCCCACCTTTGCCCCTCACTAAATTTGGAACTGCCATCCCAGCGGCTAGAGAGTGTGAGCATATACTTTCCTAAATAATCATAGTTTAACCGGAGTACATAGGACAACATGGATACTCGCTCGTAATGGCTATCTTGATTTTGCACCTCGCCAGATGCTAGGTTGTACCAATTCACATCAAAAGGCATATTAACCACTGAGATGGAGTTTCCTTCTCGAGTTTCATTATACACGCTAAATAAACCGAGAGCACTCAGCTTGTGCCCTCCAAATTTCTTATCGTAATTTAGTTGACTATCCCAAGTGTATGAAAACACATCATCGCTAACAGACTCTGTGTAATTCGTTTTTCCTCTGCGTTCTTCCGAGCTTTCCCCATAAAAGACGCCGTTGTGAAGTTTTTGGTAATATGGCGAAAAGGTAGTTTTCAGCTTTAAGTCTTGAATGGGTTCATATTCTAGATATAAATTAGCCATCGTGTAGTACGACTTTTTCTGATCAACCGAATTTTCTCTATCTATAATTGGGTTAACAGCAGAGGTTGGGCCACCTCCATTAGGGAATAACATCTTGTCTTTACCAGGCTGCAATATGGGTTGACCAGCATTCTCATGTCCATCCCAGTAATACGCTTGAAGATAAGGAGCCATGCGAAAACCAGTCATGATGGACTTTTTACTGCCCTTATCTTGAAGCGACAAGGCAAAGTTTGCACTAAAACCAGCTGTTAACTTTTCGTTGATTCGAGTGTCGAAAGCTGTTTTTATATTGTATCTCTTATAGGCGTCATAAACCACTCCTTTCTCATCCTGATAGCCAAATCCTACACGATAGTTTATCGCCTTGCTATTACCAGAAATATTTACAAAGTGATTTTGCTGTCGTCCTGTTCTCAGCACAATGTCTTCCCAGTCAGTATATCGTTTCTCTTTATATATTTGCTTAGTAACTTCACTATCGGCACCCCAAAAGTTGCCAAAGTTTGCTGGGGTCATTTCCCAACTTGTAGCTCCTGTAGCTGGGGTGAAACTTGATGAGATGTAGCGAGAAAAGCGATAACGCATAAATTCATCCCCATTCATAAAATCGGGCATATTGGCTGCGGTTTTCACTCCGTAATAGCCATCGTAGCTCACCATTACCTTAGTATCCCTAGCTACCTCTGTGCCCTTTTTTGTGGTAATGAGGAGCACGCCGTTGGTAGCTCGAGAGCCGTAGATTGCTGTTGATGAAGCATCTTTCAACACATCAACCGTTTCAATATCCATCGGGTTTAGAAAATCCATATTATCAGACACTACGCCGTCTATAACATAAAGAGGGCTTCCCTCTTGCAGTGAACTTTTGCCACGTATCTGTACTGTAAAGCCATCGCCAGCTCGGCTGGATGACTGCTGTATCTGCACTCCTGCCACTTGCCCTTGAAGGCTTTCTACCACACTTGCAGATCCTCGTTGCGAAAGATTATCAGCATTCACACTCGCCACCGAACCCGTAATATCTCGCTTCGATATCACCCCATACCCGATAGCCACCACCTCTTCTAGGCCGATGGCATCGCTTAGTAGGGTGATGTTGAGTTGACCCGATTGCTGCACCACATGCTCTTGGGTGCTCATGCCCACAAAGGAGAATAAAAGCGTAGAGCCAGGAGCAATATTGCCTAAAGTGTAGCGCCCCTCCACGTCAGAAAGTGTGCCGGTGGTGCTGCCTTTCACCACTACCGTAACACCAGGCAGCAATTCACCTGATTTGTTTTTCACTGTCCC
>JBKECH010000108.1:0-18466 GCA_047974415.1 Bacteroidales bacterium
AATGCCGTTTATCCCTGCATAAGCAAAGCCTTCAAAAGTTGAAGGCCAAGCTAAAAGAGCTCACTTCAAGGAGTGATGGCATGGGCTATGAACAAAGGAAACTTCAACTAACCTGATACATCCGAGGATGGATTAACTACTACAAATTAGCCGATATGAAGACCCATCTACAGCGAGTAGATGAGTGCTACAGGCGAAGATTACGAATGTGTATATGGAAATGTTGGAAGAAGGTCAAGACTAAGTTTCAAGATTTGATGAAATGCGGAATTGGGCAGGGGAAATCTTGGGAATGGGCAAATACTCGCAAGAGCTATTGGCGCACCTCCAAAAGTCCCATACTCACACAAGCCATCACAAACGAAAATCTACGGTTAGCAGGTTATCCTAGTCTAAGTGCCTACTATGCTAAGTTGTATCGAAATTAAGGAGCCGCCACGTGCCGAACGGCATGCGTGATGGTATGATAGGACGGCATGGGAATTAATCCCATTCCTCCTACTCGATTGTGAGTTAGGAGGGAGCAATTTGCCACCTAATTAAAACAAGGTGGGGAGCAAAAAACCCACCTTTATTTAGTAGTTTCTCCTACCTTTTATAGTTTGCAAGCATGTAGTTTTGCATTTGAATTATTAAACGAAAACAAATTTAATGTTAAAACCGATGCTTATGAAAGCAATTGAAAAATGTGTATTATTTCCCTTGCTGGGTTTTTTAGTCCATTCCTGTAGCGAGTCTGCACCCCCTCTACTTTCACCACATGGTTCTGCGAAAAAATCAATTATTCATTTGAGATTAAATTCTTCTCCATCCTTTTCTGAGGATATCGGAATTGTATCGATGTATGCATTTTACCAAGATTCATCGTTGATTACATCAAAGGATGTAGCCGTCTCATCAGATGCAGAAGGGGGACTCGAGCTTCCTTTAGACGAGACTGTAACCCTATTTGCAGTAGCTAATGCTGCTAATGTTTCGTCTACAGCTGATTTGTCGGATATCCTAGTGAAACTGGATGATAAATGTACTAGCGAGGTGTTTATGTCAGAGAATATTAGGTTTCAATCCGACAATACCGTTCCTGCGCTTCCAGTAGAGTTAACTCGCCAGGTTGGGAGCTTGGTTTTTAAACCGATAGAAGATGAAGCAACGCTACATGCTATTACGGATTTTGATGCAATCGAAGTTACTTTTTTAAATGTATCTACAGGTTATTTCCCTGGAAGTTCAAGAGTAATTCAAGAGTCCGTCACCCTTTCTACTACGATAGCAGAAGGCTTTGCTCAGTATGCTTATTCTTTCCCAACGCTGGAAGGAGAATCGGTTACATTGGAGTTAGCTTATATGAAAGATGGCAAGATCATTAATCGTACGACAAAGCCATTAGAACTTAGTATTATTGTGGAGCCATCAAAACAATCGGTGGTGCGCATGCCAATTCTCAACGAAGGTTATTTAGAGAAGCCGTTTTCATCTCTAAGATTAAAATCTTTGCTTAAAGCTAAGTGTGTTATTTTGGAAGAATACCAACTATAAGAATTGAAATTATGCGTAAGAATTTTAAAAGATTACTATGCTTCGGGCTAATGGCATCTTCATTTTTAGCTTGCAAGAAAGAGGATAAATATGACTCTTCGGTAGTAAGAAGCTATAGCTTTTTGATGAATGGGCAGGCTTACGAGTTTAGATCGGGAGATCAAACAAGGCCAATATTAATTTATAAATCCAATGGTGATTTTTTGGCAAACTATGGATTTGAATATAATTTCACTCTAGAAAATGGCTTGTATGAGTTTGTAGCTACAAACCTACCTTCGCAGTTGGTTCCTTTGCCAGTTAATTTAAATGAATTAACCATACCGCAAGATAAATCTGGAAGTCAAGAGATAACTATATCTGCACCCACAGCATATCGTTCGCCTTTTCAAGAAGAATTGGTTCTGGATATCAAAACAAGAACTGGAGAATTGAGCTTACAAACTTTAGACGTTAAGGCTGATAGAAGTTATGCGATCGTAAGGACAGTGGTGTCGGTGAAGCGTGTTGGATTTAATGTTTGGAATGAAACATTTGCTTTGGGCAAGCTAGATGTGGTTCGAGAAAAGGGAAATGTGGCAGGAGGAACAAATTATAAGGAAGAGTTTACGCTTCTAACAACAGAGGGAATAGCAGCCGATGAGGTTCAAGTGAGTTTCCAGTTTTTAGACCAAGATTCCGTTGTTATAAAAGAAAAGTCGTTAGCAGGAACTTTTAGCATTTATGCTGATTCTGTGGTTAGCTTAACATTTAATTTAAACGACACAAATGCTCCAGTGATTCAGGATTATGAGCTTACGATAAAACCAGCCGAATGGACGGAAGAGGAATTGTTTCCAGATATTCCAGTAATTGCACCCAAAGGATATACTTATGTAGGTCCAGCTGATAATCTAGATGCGGTTTTTAATGCGCAGAAAGAAGATGAGAGTGTAGAAACCATCAAGATTTTTTTAAAGGCTGGTGAAACATACGAACTGAAAAAAAATACGCTAAACGATTTAAAAAAAGGTTTTAGTCTGCTCGCTCAAAAACCAGTTGCCGACCAAGAGAAAACAAAGTTAAAGATTTCGGGCAGTGTGAGTTTGGGCGAAAACACAGGAATCCCAACGCAACTCTCTATGGTTCATTTTGAAAATTTGAATATCACGCAAGGCGGTCGCTTCTTTTATTTTAAAAACCAAGATTTTGAAATACAAGATATTAAATTCATAGCCTGCGACTTCACCAGTTTGCCAGATGATTACACCTTGTGGTATCAAATTGCAGACGGAGATTACATGCAAGTGTGTCATAACTTCACTATAGATGGATGCTCCTTTATTCAGCTAGACTTAGGCAAGAGCGCACTGCTCGGGCTTGGAAACAAGCAAATTCTTCCCATATACAATATAACGATGAAAAATTCAACTTTCCACATGAAAGATTTATCATCCCCTTTAATTACCAACCTGCACAAGATAGACAAGACCTTAAGGGTAAGCATCGAGAATTGCACCTTTGTAAATATGGTAGGAGGCGATAACCAGTGGTTTAATTTAGATGCCAAAGCGACTGAATTGTTTGAGTTAACCGTAAGAAACAATTTATTGAGTGGCGTTTCTAGTGTTGGTCAAGGCACTTGGTTAAGCCTGCGGAATGTAAGTGAGGGAGAAATATCAAACAACTATACTACTTCTGACTATATCCTAAATAATTGGGGAGTAGATTCGGAGCAAGAACCAATAATTAGTAAGAGTGATATAAATAGCTTATTTCAAGATGCCTCAACAGGAAATTTAAAAGTCAATGCTTCCTCAGATATCTACCTAAACAAAATTGGAGATCCTAAATGGCTAAAGTAAACATGATGTGTGGAGAACAAAGGATGTCTCAGCTCTTTAAAGTTTTCAGCGTGTGGAGTAGACTTGTGATGATAAACCTAAGATAATTACAGTTAAGTTATGATAAGAAATAAATATATAGAGAGTATTCTGTTTGCACTTATGCTTACAATCAATGCTTATGCTCAAAATACAAAAGTAACGGGAGCAGTCTATGATAGAACGGGTCCTTTGCCTGGAGCTACAATAATAATTCAAGGGCAAGAAGGTGGCACACTAACAGACGCAGAGGGCAAATTCTCCATTCATGCAAATAACCCTCACACGGCCGTTCTTGTTGTTCGATTTATTGGGCTCGATGAGATTAGGGTACCTCTTGAAGGTAAGGTTGCGGGTATTTCGGTACAAATGAAGGAGAGTGTTAATGAGCTCAATGATGTTGTAGTAGTAGGTTATGGCACACAGAAAAGAGGAAATATTACTGGAGCTATTGCCAGTGTAAAAGGGGAAGAGTTGGCAAAGATACCAGCTACTTCAGTGGCAGAAGCCATGATTGGCAAGCTTCCAGGGGTGCAGATTACCACGACAGATGGATCGCCAGGTGCTGATGTAATGATTAGGGTTCGTGGAGGAGGCTCCATCACGGAAGATAACTCTCCACTTATTTTGGTAGATGGGTTTGAAGTGTCTAATCTGAACGAAATCCCACCTACAGATATAGCTTCAATTGAAGTGCTGAAAGATGCTGCATCTACTGCAATATATGGTGCTCGAGGGGCAAATGGAGTGGTACTTGTTACAACTACTCAACCCAAAGCTGGCAATATTTCTGTAAGTGTGCATGGCTATATGCAGATGAAGCAACTGTCGAATAAGCTAGAAGTTATGGATTCTTATGAGTTTGTGATGATGCAATATGAAGAAGCTCGAAGAGGTAGTAGCGCTTTGAGTCCAGCAGACTTTGCAGATAAGTATGGAAATGCTAATGAGCTTTATATTTATCAAGAAGATGCTGGCACAGATTGGCAAGATGAGCTATTTGGAACAAGCCCCATAGCCAAATATTTAGACGTGAGTGTGAATGGAGGTACAGAAAAAACAAAGTATAAGCTCACCTTGTTAACACAAGACCAACCTGGAGTACTAATAGGAAGTGGCTTATCTCAAACCAACTTTAATCTAGCAATAAATGCAAAACTTACAGAAAGAGTATCTCTGGAGTTTCGTTCAAGAATGACTAACAGGTCGATTGATGGTTCCGGAACGGGAGGAGTGAGCCTGCTTGATGCATTGAGAGAAGCTCCCACTCGAGGCTTAACAGAACATATGACTTTGCCTGAAGATGATACATATTTCGATCCTGATGCTTATGAAGAAATCACTCGTTTCAATCCGCAAGAAGAAGCGGCAAAAAACTATCGCAAACGTATCTCTAGAAGTTTCAACACGCAGGGATCACTCAGCTGGAAGGTACTAGATAATTTGGTTTATCGCGGAGAGTTTGGCTTGGAGTATCGATATGCAGAAGATGGTCGTTTTTGGGGTGTTGGAACAAGTACGGCAAATGGCAATGACAATATGCCAGTGGCTTCGTGGGGAATGTCGCAGAGCCCGAGGTGGCAAATGACAAATACATTGAATTATAATTTTGAAATAAAGGAGCTACATCAAATTCAATTGATGATGGGTCAAGAAATGAAAAATCATCGAAGCTTTGGGAAAACATATCGATCTAGATATTTTCCTGTAAATATCACGGGCGAAAAGGCGCTAGACAACTTAGCTATGGGGACTCCATATGAAAATAGCTCCTCGGGAGGATCTCCCAATAGAATCGCTTCTTTTTTTGGACGTGCCAATTACGGATACGCAGACAAATATTTAGCTACCTTTACTTTTAGAACTGATGGCTCAACAAAATTTGGCCCCAACAATCGTTGGGGGACATTCCCAGCTTTGGCAGTAGCATGGAGAATCTCCAACGAAACTTTCATGCACAACTTTGAAGCTTTGTCCAATTTGAAGCTTCGCTTAAGTTATGGCGCATCTGGCAATGATAGAATTAGTGGAGACCTCTACTCAAAATACTATGGAGTGTATCGCAGCAATACCGTAGGCTGGGGAGAAACTGACCATTCCTACTATGACTTTTACAACATCGCATATCTGATGAATCCCAATGTGAAGTGGGAAACAACGATAACTCGAAACTTAGGTGTCGACTTTGGATTCTTTAAAGAGAAGCTAACAGGAAGTATCGATATCTATCAAAACACGGTAAAAGATTTATTGGTTCCTTCTGATATCCCTTCGGCTTCGGGCTTCTCTAAAATTATGACCAATGTGGGACAAACAACCAACCGAGGAATGGAATTAGCACTAAATGCCTACGTGGTTGATAAGAAGGATTTTTCTGTAAATCTCAACTTCAATATTGGATTTAATAAAAATAGAATCGACAAGTTAGCAAGTGGTGAAAAAGAATGGACTTCAAGCTCTAGTTGGGCAGGATCTGACCTAATTGGACAGGACGACTATAGAGCTTATGCTGGAGGGACAAAGGGGCTGATTTATGGCTATGTAAATGATGGGTTTTATACGACGGAGGATTTTTCCAATTTTGACGGACAGTGGGCATGGACCTTAAAAGAAGATAGAGCAAATGCCGTTAATATGCTTAGAGGAAATCCTACTCCTGGAGATCCAAAGTTTAAGAAGTTGACCAATGATGGAACGCAGGTTGTAGATAGCGATGATCGGCAGGTTATCGGAGAAACAACGCCAGATTTCTCCGGAGGATTTGGTATTAATGCTTCGTGGAGAAACTTTGATTTGTCGGCATTCTTGAATTTCATGTGTGGATTTGATGTTTATAATGCAAATAAAATAATGATGACATCATGGAGTAGAAATAGAGATAATAATTTAGGCATGGAAGTGTCGTTGAAGAAACGATGGAGACGTTATGACGACATGGGTAATGACCTGAGGAGAGACCCCGAACGCTTAGCGGAATTTAATAAGAATGCAAGCTTTTGGAATCCTCACAATCTCACAAAGCCTGTGTCCATGTCATATGCCATAGAAGATGGCTCCTTTCTGAGATTGCAGAACCTACAGGTGGGGTATACTCTGCCTAGAACTTGGACTAAGAAAGTAAGGTTGAGCAAGGTGCGGTTTTATGCCACGGGGAGCAACTTGTTTACTTGGACAAACTATTCTGGATATGACCCTGAGGTTAATATAGAAACTGGTTTGACTCCAAACGTTGACCACAATGCTTACCCTAGAACACGAAACTATACGTTTGGAGCTCAAGTATCTTTTTAACTCATAAGGGCTTTCGAAAATAAAACTATAGCCACATCCAACCATCAATATAATATCCCTTATATAAATTAAATATCGAAATGATGAATAGAATAATCAGAGCAGGATTCATAGCAACAGTAGCATTGTCCTTCACCGCTTGCAATGCTTTTTTGGAGGTTGAGCCTTCATCTGGATTTACTCCCAAGGAAGTGTTTTCTTCTGAGTCGGAAATGCTATCTGCAGTAGCAGGTGTATACTCTCAATTGATTTCGCAAGATGCTTATGGAAGAGGATTCACCTATATGTTTAACCCAAATACCGATGTAGAGATAGCAGCTGTTGCTTCGAATGAGGCGAGCTCCGAAGGGAGTGACATTGCTTGTTATGAACCTAGACCTACTTGGTCTCAGCTCAATAACACTTGGACGGCTGCCTACAGAATAATCAATCTAGCAAACGATGTGATTTCAAACATAGAAGATTCCGAATTGTATCAACGAGCAGATAAAAAAGAAGCATCGGCAGTTACCCAAATGTATGGCGAAGTGAAGGTACTTCGAGCCATGGTTTACTTGGACCTTATTAGAGTGTGGGGCGATGTGGTCTTCCGTACGCATATCTCATCTGGAGATGAAAACTTTAAAAAGGGGGTAAGTAGCCGCCAAGAGATACTCCAATACCTGATTGAGGATTTAAAGAGCGTGGAACCCCTTATGCAGTATGCTTCAGTACTAGATTTTGGAGTAGAAAGAGCTTCGAGAACTTTCTGCCAATCTCTTATTGGACTTCTAGCCATGACAAAAGGGGGATGGACCCTATCTCCAGATAAAACAAACCCTTCAAGCAAAGGATACATGACTAGAGAGGATAGCTATGAAGAAGACTACAAAATAGCCATAGAGTATCTTGGAAAGGCTATCCAAGAAAAACAGCATGATTTAGGATTGTCTTTTAAAGATTTTTGGATCAAGCAAAATAATCTAGAAACACCAACTAATGATGATATTATCTTCTCCTTACCATTCCTTCAGGGCTCATCGGGTGATTACGCCTATAATGTAGGCGTGAGAATTGACAATTATGATGAAAGTGAAGAGAGCAAGAGACACGAATACGGTTCGGCCTCAGGCAGAATAAATCTTTGTGTTACTTATCTATATTCTTTCGACAAAGAGGATTTGCGCAGAGATGTAACTTGTACGCTATATAAATACACAAAAGACTTACAACAATGGATATCATGGAAAAAAGAGGGTGTTGACAATGCATTTGAAATGTCAAATTCGTCGATTGCAAGTGTGAGTGTAGCAAAATGGTCTAAATTAGAGATGACCAATGCTCCTGGGAAACTTAGTCAAGGAGGTACTGGAGTAAACTTCCCTTATATGCGACTAGCAGAGGTTTTGTTATTGTATGCAGAGGCTGTAAATGAATTAGAAGGGCCTACTGCTGAGGCTAAAGAGTGTTTGAAGAGGGTTAGAAGAAGAGCCTTCGATGCTTCAAATTGGGCAACGAAAGTGGACGCTTATGTGGATTCCAAATCTTCCAAAGAAGATTTTTTTCAAGCCATTATGGATGAGAAAAAATGGGAGTTCGGTGGAGAGAGCAAACGAAAATTTGATTTAGCTCGTTGGAATAAGTTTGGAGAGGTCGTATATGACCAATATCACATATTTAAGCATTGGGCATCTAAAGCGGGTAATGGATATGATAATATTCCTTCATATATCTACACGAAAGACATTCCAGACCCAGAACATGCTGGCAGAACAAAGCTCCAAATGCTGGGTGTTGATGAAATATTTAATAGTGCTGTAGCTCCCGAAGGATACACTATATATGACCGCTTAGATTTGGCAGTGAGTTGGTATGGACTCGATAATACAACAGAGCAATTTGAATACAGCAATGAAATAAAGTGGAGTTATCGAGGATTTATTAACATACAAAACGAATCGTCGGTGCAACCTACAAATGTGGTGAGGTATCTTTGTCCTTATCCTACCAAGGTTATAACAGATCATGGGGGAGCAATTCAAAACTTTTATGGGTTTAATTATTAAACGCTATTTGGTTACGTCATCTACTAGAAACTAGTTGTTAGGAACCCACTTAAATGCTCAATATAAGAGTAACATTAGATTAGATTGATGTGTTAAACTTAGAAACAAAACAAAATTACAAACACATGAAAAATATGAATTTTTCCAAATCCCCCTTCGGAATAGCTTGTTTAATGATGATTTTAGTCGCAATGCAATCATGTAATAATAACTATGATTATGATTTAGTTGGCGATTTGTTTCAGCCTAAATTTATACTGGAAGAACCTTTGGTTGAAGGTAATTCAGTAAGCTTAGTTTGGTATGAAATTAATGAAGCAAAATCCTATACTGTGGAGTTTTATACTGACAATTACTACAGCAAGCTATTTGAGCAATATCATACTACAAAAGCCTCATTTACTGCCGATGACATCCCCTATTCAACACAATATTACATTTGGGTGAGGGCAAATAGTGATAATCCGAAACATCATTCGCAGTGGACTAAAACAAAAGCAAAAACATCAGAAAGACCTCCATTTGCAAAAATATTAAATGAAGTGGAACGGGTGGATATTGGCGAAAATGAGGTTAGAATAAGTTGGGTAATTGATTTAAACAACCCCATAGATAGTATTACCCTAATTCCTGCACAAGATACTAGCGCATTATCAATGTGCCGATACCTCACCGAGGAGGAACTAGTAAAAGGAGAGGCACACCTGACTTATTTGCAGAAAAATACGCTGTATTATGCGAATGTCTATGACAATACCAAGAGTAGAAAATATGACAAACCCTATAATCAAATAAAATTTCGCACGGCGGGACCTTCTGCAGAAACAATTGTAGTAAATAGGACAATGAACTTAGATTCTTTGCTAAAAGCAAACAATGAGAATGCTGAAATCCCAGAAGGAGCTGAATACTTCTTGGAAACAGGTTGCTCCTTTAAAATAGGATCAATAGCCATAAAAAAGGGCTTTAAGCTTACTGGAAGCACTGAAGGTACAGTGCCGCAGATAGAACTAGATGGCAGTTGGGATATCGCCGATGGTGCATATATCTCTAACGTAACCTTTGAAAATATTCGCTTCTATCAAACTATCGATGCGGGGTACTTCTTTAATAGCGGCAACTCATGGACAATCGATGAAGTAGTAATATACAATTGCGTATTTAATTACTTTAAACGAGGTTTTTGGCGACATAAATCAGGAGGAAAATATAAAGAAATCGGCAGTTTTGAAATGAGCTACTCGATGCTGGACGAAGTGGGTGGACACTCTGGACCATACGGCACATTTAGCATAAATTCAGGAGGCGATGATAATATCAAGAAAGCCGTGTTCTCTCATTGTACTTTTATGCGAGATCATTATCAAACAGATGATAAAACAAAGAACTTCCGCCATTTGTTCGACTATAACAACTCGGCATATCCAATTCATCTAGAATATCGAAATGTAACCATTTGCGATTATGCATACAATCAAGGATTGATAAATATTCCAGCAGCCGAAAATTCCACATTGATTGTCGAAAATGTATTGGTGGCAGCTAATACTGGGGTCATGTTGCGAGGTGTAACAGCAAGCACTACTAAAATATTTAGTAACAACTATGCTACATCTGACCATCTTATCGGCGTGGGTGATATAAATGGAACATCATTAAGCATGAGCGCTGAAGATCTGTTTGTGGATCCTGTAGCTGGAAATCTAACTATCAAAAATCCAAGTTCAGAGATTATAACAAACAAAGTGGGCGATTCCCGTTGGTGGACAGAATAATAAAATAGCAAACATATGAAACAAATAATATTCCTGATGTTGGTGGCGCTCCCCTTTTTGTCATCAGCTAGACATCAAAAAGATACCACCCAGAAAATTCGCTTCGAAGCAGAACTTTTTACAGAATCGAAGGGAGCAAAGGCGGAAGAGAACTCAAGCCTTTCAGGAGGTGGAAATGTAGGATACATTAAAAATGATACTTGGATTAAGCTCTCAAATGTAATATTTAGTCCGTATGATTCTCATTTTGAAATATACCATGCAGGAACTACCGGAGGAACTATAGAGTGTAGAATCAATGCCATAGATGGACCTCTTATTGCAACAGCAACAGCAGATGGGACATCGGGTTGGTCGGATTATCAGTTTTGTGTGGCAGAAATAACGCAAGTAATAGAAGGTGCACATGAGTTGTATTTGCTATTCAAAGGCGGAGATGGCTATTTATTTAATTTAGATTGTTTGGATAAAATAACCAACGACCCTAGTGCGGTACTTCATAAGCTAAAAACAAAAACAAGTCCAGAAAATGCAGGAACTATAGCATCGAGCCTGCCAGGAACTAGCTTTCCGAAAGGAACAGAAATCAGCCTAACAGCCCATGAGAGTTTCGGATATCAATTCCTCCAATGGGCAGATGGCAGGGGCGAGACCATATCAACAGTGAATCCTATTTCGTTTGTTATTTCGCAAGATACCACTGTTACTGCTGCATTTGAAGCAGTAAATACATACACACTTACAGTGAATAATGAAGGAGCACTAGGGTTAGGTGAATATAGTATTACTCCAACAGGAAAGAATGGAGCATGTATTGAATACGAAGAAGGCACTACAGTAACGGTTACAGCTGTAGAAAATGATGTAATTAAGTTTAAGAACTGGGATAATGGATCAACAGAACTCAGTAGGACGGTTACCATGAATAAAGATGTTCGTATTACAGCTGTATTCGACAATGTATCGTTTATTGCAGGATGGACATTTAAAGAGGATAGATATGCACATCCTAGAATAGCTGAGCTTTACTCCAATACAGAAAATATTCCACAGTTATTTGGCTATCGATTGAAAGACAATGCCCTTGCTGAAAATGTGAGAACAAACCATAGAGCAGGGCAAAATGGCTTCTCTGTTTGGAATTCTGACCGAGGAGCATTTTATTACTATCAAACATATTTCTCCACCAAAGGTTATGAGAATATTAATGTCAGCTCTAGTTTGCTCGGGTATTACTATGGAGCTGACGAGTGGGCATGCCAATATTCGTTAGATGGTATCGTATTTACTAATTTATCTCCACCAGTCACCATAAACACAGGTTCATTTACTCCAATTGGAGGAATGCTCCCCACCGAGGCGGAGAATCAAGAACGAGTATACATTCGTTGGTATCCTAATATTGCAGGTAGTACACATGGAAGTGAGGAGGATGTTACTGCAACGCTTATTTCGAATGTAATAGTTAAAGCTGACGAGCAGCAAAAAGCTGATAAAGTAGCTCCAATACTGCAATCATCAATTCCGCAAAATAATGCAACATCGGTAAGTGCAAGCGGAAGCATAATCCTCACTTACGATGAAAAGATGCTAGCAGGCATAGGAGAGGCTACACTCAATGGGAAAGTACTGAAGCCTGAGTTCATAAATAAAACGGTGAAATACAACTATCACGGGCTGGATTACAATACCGAATATTCTTTCTCTGTTTCAGCAGGGGCAATAACCGATTTCTCAGGTAATGCCGCAAAAGCTATAGCGATGCATTTTCGAACAATTCAAAAACCTATCCCCACAAGAAGAGAATTTAATCTGATAGTAGATGCCGATGCAACAGAAGAACAAATAACATCAGGTAAGTATGTACGAACGATTGCTGAAGCATTTGATGCTGCTCCTCCAAATGCAGCAAGTCGTTTTTTGGTGCTGATAACCAATGGCACGTATAATCTAGGTGGGGATGGAACTACCCCTCATGAAGCTGTATTGAAGCTGCCATCGACTAAGAATAATGTTTCCTTGATAGCGCAATCGAAAGATGGAGTTATTTTGCAGGGAAATCCCGCTCAGGGGATAAAAAACCCTGTACTCTCCATAGAGTCCAATGATTTATATATGGAAAATATCACCATCGAACATACGGATGGAGTGAATAATTCAGGACAGAAACCTGCTTTAAATCCAGCAGGAGATAGAAATATCTATAAGGGAGTAACAATTAGAAGCAAGCAGGATACTCAAGTTACTGGAGGTGGCCGAAGTTTTTACTACAAATCAACCATTGAAGGCGATGTTGATTTTATTTGCGGTGGAGGCATTCACTGGTTTGAAGCATGCTCTCTAAAGGTGGTTAGTAATGGCTATATTGTGGCTCCTGCTCACCGAATAGGCGATAATTATGGATATGTGTTTAATGATAATACGATTGTAGCAGACGTAGACTATTATCTAGGTCGCCCATGGCAAGGGGCACCTCAAGCGGTATTCTTGAATACCACAATGCTTAAAGAACCAAACCCCAAGGGTTGGACTAGCATGGGGGTTTTACCTAAAATATTCGCAGAATACAATAGTGTGAATGCTAGTGGCGGTTCAATAAACACAGATAATCGAACGAATAAATTTAAGGTGAATGGAGAGGAGCAAACTGGACTGTATAACCCCGTCCTTACCAAGGAAGAAGCAAGGGTATATACCATCGAAAATGTGCTTGCGGGAGACGACAACTGGAATCCCATGTCGGTTGTGGAGCAAATAGAGTCGCCCGTTAATCTAAAAATAGATGATAATAGCCGATTAACATGGGATAGAAATAATTATGCTATATGTTATGTGATAAGTAGAGATGGCGAGCTAATAGACATAACTACAGATGCAAGCATAGGCGTTTCAAATGAGCAACAAACACATACATATACCGTGCAGGCAGCGTCAGAATACGGAGGCTTGAGTGAGCCTAGTTCAATCACACTAGAAAAGGAAGAAGATATTGATTTTGTGTTTACTGGAGCCGAGAATAGAAGCTGGGATAATCCCAATAATTTTCTTCCTATTGGCATACCTTTGGAGGGCGACACGGTGTCGTGCAGGATAGAGATGGAAACAACAAATACTGATTTCGCAGGAAGTATTGTTTTTTCAGAAAATGGAACTCTTCGTCTGAGAGGAGATCACACTGCAATCGGCACCCTAATTTTCAAGGATAAGACCAAGATGTATTATTATACTGGAGGATCTAGCATGAGCTTAAATGCCCCGCTAAAGATAGAAGGCACTTTAACCTGTGAAATGATGTCGAAGACAGAGGGACAAACCAGCTTGTCGTTAACAGGAGATATTTCGGGTAACGGAACAATCGTACCATTCAATATTGGCCAAGGTGAAATTTGGAATGTTGGAGTGCTGGAGTTAAAAGGAGACAATAGTGCATTTACAGGAACTTGGGATTTGACTCAACAAAGCAGCAAGTATTCAGAGATAAATTACAACTCATCGATTGATGCTAATTCAGAAAATGCATTGGGCGCAGGAAAACTGAATATAGCACAAGATAACTATATAACGCTAAATCATGCACGAGCTGCGGGCGATAGCCTTGGGGTTAATGTTGCAAACAACGGAAAAATCGTATTAAATACTACTGTAAATGTCCAAAGTTTAATCATCAACGGAGAGGATTACACAGAAGGAGTATATGACAACAAGAGTAATCCTACAGTTTTTGATGGAATTGGACGTATTGAAGTGAACTCAGAATATGCTGGAGGAGGCGATGTGGAGGAAATACCAGCATTTCCAGGAGCAGAAGGACATGGCAGGTATGTAACTGGAGGGCGTGGAGGAAGAATTATCTATGTAACGAATCTAAACGATAGCGGAGAAGGTTCATTAAGGCATGCTATTAACCAAAGCGGGCCTAGAATAGTGCTGTTTAAAGTGTCTGGAACAATTGAACTCGAAAGCGAACTCGGCATAAGCGATGATATAACTATCGCTGGTCAATCAGCTCCTGGTGGCGGAATTTGCCTCCGAAACTACCCCGTAAAGGTGAGGGGAAATAACATCATCATCCGATACTTACGCTTTCGAATGGGAGATACAATGAAGGTGGAAGATGATGCGCTAGGTGGGCGATTTCAGCGTAATATAATAATCGACCACTGCTCCATGAGTTGGTCTACTGACGAGTGTGTGTCGTTCTACGAAAACTCCAACTTCACCCTACAATGGTGTATCATAACCGAAAGTCTTACCAATTCTGTCCACGGGAAAGGAGCACATGGCTATGGGGGGATTTGGGGCGGTTTGAAAGCTTCGTTTCACCACAATTTGCTATCTCACCATAGCAGCCGAACCCCAAGGTTTGGCGAATACGCTGCTCGTGTTGTGCCATTGGAAGGCTTAGTTGATATGCGCAATAACGTCATTTACAATTGGAATGGAGAAGGATGCTATGGAGGAGATGCTATGAATGTGAATGTGGTGAACAATTATTACAAACCAGGACCAGCAACCGCTGATAAGCGCAAAGAACGCATCGTGTCTACTGGGAGAAGTATGGATGAAAGCTCCCCACTGTATGATGTCTGGGGTAGGTTTTATATTCAAGGTAATGTAGTGGTGGGGTCAGAGCGAGCAACTAAAGATAATTGGGAGTATGGTGTGTTTAATCAGTTTCATAGCAGTCAGGGAACAATTACTCCAGAGGACAAAGAAGAACTGCAAATAGACTCTCAACACGAGCCTGGAGCAATCACCACTCACAACGCTGAACGAGCCTATGAGCTAGTGCTTGATTATGCTGGTGCTAGCCTATATAGAGATGAAGTAGATGAACGTGCAGTTCACGATACACGGAATGGTGTGGCAACTATCAAAAATGGTGGAAATGGAAGCACAAACGGATTTATTGATACTCAAGCTGCAGTTGGAAGTTGGCCCGAGCTTCCTGCAGGAGAAGCCCCCAAAGATACGGATAGCGATGGAATGCCCGATGACTGGGAAACAGCTCATGATCTGAACCCAAACAATTCAACAGATGGAAATCAAATTGAACTTGATACGATATACACCAATGTGGAAGTGTATATTAATAGCTTGGTAAGTAATATTACCAACGCACAAAATGGGAATTTAGACATTTATGTAACTCCAGAAAACTTTAACGATAAATATCCAACTGCCGACAATGGCGCCAGATTTATCATGAGTGGAGGCGTTTATGAAGTCGGTGAATTGCCATTAACTAACAATAGCTATACTTTCGTGGCGCAAAATGACGAACAGCCAATTTTTGCAGGATGCTTCTCGGCGAATGATGCTGCAATAGCAAATGGAGGATTAGTGTTTGATGGTGTTGATATTAATCCTGTTGGAGATAACTCCATATTTATAAAGCTAACAAATGGAGCAGGGATTACATGTGTGGAAGTGAAGAATGCTATAATTCAAGGGATAGAACAAAACCTAATATCAACGGAAGGAGAAAGCGACATGGTATTGGAAAAAATAGTTTTGAAAAATTGCATTGTCAATGGGTCAGAAGCGGGGAAGGGTAGTAGCTTTATCGCCCCCCAATCAAGACTAGTGAAAGTGGTGGAAATCACAAAATCAACCATATATAATTACTCAGGAATTAACTTTGTTTTGCTTCAGGGTAGAATTGATAAAAATGGAAGTCTGATGGTTTCAGTAGAGGACAATACAATATATAATGCCTGCAATAAAAACGGAACGTTTGTGCATATTGACAACAACTATGACAATCAATCTGTCTATTCCTTTAGAAACAACATCGTGCTAGATGAACGTAATGTTGAGAAGAAAACTTATCTTCTAAATATTACAGCCAATGGAGGGGCGGGAAATGTGCTTATCAATGGCAATCTTATGGAAGGGGTTATACCTTCGTTGCTGAATAGTAGTGTTGTTTCCATAGAATCTAACTCAATTACACTAGGCGACTTAGGCATTGATGCGATAGCCTTCCCTAACCCAACAAATGGAGACTTTAGCTTTACGAAAAATTCGCCTTTAGCAACAGCTTCTACAAGCGGAGGCGTTTTGGGAGATCCTCAATGGTTGAGGAACGATGCCCTTGTCTCGAAGCTAGTGTATATTAATTCTATAAATGGAGAGGAAATAGCCCATGTTTCACCAGTGGAATACATAGAGGGGGCAATTCAGGTTTTGCCTAGACCAATATTAGAGGGATACACATTCTACGGCTGGTCTGATACGAACGAATATCCAGCTCGAATAAGTGCTATCCCTGAAACAGCTACAGGAAGACAAACCTTTTATGCCTTTTGGGGCGAAGATGGGAACAATAAACCCGGAGTAGAAAATACCGAAGCATACACTATATCGTATCATAATCTTCTAGCAAACTCAATGAACCCAAACCCTTTGCATGTATTGATAGGCGTACCTCATACTTTGCAAGAGGCTTCTTGTCCAGGATATCGCTTTATGGGTTGGTTTTTCGACGCAAATTACCAAGTAGAAGCGAGCTATCTCAATAGATTCCAAACCAACAATGTAGAGTTGTTTGCCCGCTGGAAAAACCTAGGATATTTTTATGCTTTCCCTACGTTTTCCACATCAACAATAACATTGAACTCGTCAGTCGTTGACGATGTTGTTTCCATTATCAATGTTCAGGGTATTGTGCTTAAAAGAATCTATGTAGAGGGAAATCAAACTACGATAAGTGTGGAGAGTTTGCCTGCTGGAACTTACGTTGTGAGCAGTGAAAAAACAGGGAAAATCACAAAATTCATTGTTAACTAACATCTAAAACAAAATTTGAACTTTAACCGTTAATGGAATTAAATAGGATTAAAATGAAAACTATTAAACTTATATTTTATATACTAATTGTATCCGCTTGGACATCTTGTTCAAGTGGAGATGCTTCTGAAAATCCTGAAAATATAGATGTCAAACTTGGAGGGTTTTTAAAAATTGATACTCTTTCAGTTGATTTAGATAAGGCCTATATTGAAGATTATGGAGCTTTCGGCAATAGCTACAACCTAGATTTTACTGCCATGTCAGCTATAACTTCAAAACAAAAAGCCGTTGTTTATTTTGAATTATTTTCATCGGTGGCAGAAGACTTGAGTGAAGGAACCTACCGTATGGGGACTTATACATCAGCTACTCCAGCTACTTTCACTAAATGGGCTCAGTCCATGCTTGGTAGTTATCTTAAAGTGGAGCAGAAGGGGCTAGCGGTAATTAATGGAGTAAGCATACGTCCTGATAGTGGAGTGTTTACAGTTGAAGAAAGCGGAGAACGGTATCAAGTTTCCTTCGTAGGACGAGGTACTGCCAAGCATTTTATTGATGGAGAAATGATATCAAAAGCAGATAATGTACCATTTAGCATGGAGTATGTCGGACTTGTGGAGCGGCACGAAGGAGTTGTGGGATACTCGAAATTATTCCCCTATAAACGTCCTGTGAAAATGAGGCGTGTCATCTTCTGAAATATACTTTCAGTTCACTTACAATACTTCGTTACAAAATTAAGCAGTCATAGTTCCGTAAAATATGAGTTGATCAATTAACTTTCTATTTTTTGCAGCGTATGGATTTAGACCGAGCAAGTCAATAAATCTATCTAACAGCAACTTGTTGTGGTTTATGGTTTTAATATCAGCCATAGAGAATGCACCTCTTTCTTTCTTAGGACGTTTCAACCAGTGTTGAACCTTAGCAACATTAATTGCAGTAAGGGAAGCATTAAAGTGGAAATGTAGCTTGTTCTCACTTCGAGCCTGACAGTCATTTAAGCCCGTGTGCTGTTTTCCGTCGCGATATAAGAATTCGATCTGAAATCTACTTCTGTAGCTTTCTAATATGCTATAGGCTTCTTCCGCTGTATCTGTGCAGAAATATAGTTTTTGAATAGCATTTCCATTGTCTTTTTTGTATGTTACATGCACTAAAG
>JBKECH010000029.1:0-4723 GCA_047974415.1 Bacteroidales bacterium
AGTGTTTAGTATAAGTGATTTAGAACAGAGCGACATAGATGTTGACAGCAAAGGAGGTAGAGTGGAGGAGCGCAGATGCGACCTCATAAGAGACCTCAGATTTCTGGATGACAAAGAGGATTGGATAGAGCTGAAGACTATCATTAGAATAAGCTCGGAGCGATATATCAAGTCAACGAAATTAACCCAAAAGGAAGTAAGATATTACATCAGTTCATCAACAAGGGATGCCATCTATTTCAACAAAACAGTGCGCCAACATTGGTCCATTGAGAATAATTTACATTGGAGTTTAGATGTCATCTTTGATGAAGATCGCAACCTCAAAAAGAAAGAAAATAGCGCCCAGAATTTCAATGTTGTCAACAAAAAGGCACTAGCTCTGCTGGAGAGAGAGAACTCAACAAAAGCCTCAAAGCCAAGTAAAAGAGCTAAGGCAGCCCTTTCTGATAAATATAGAGAAGAATTGATTTGGGGTTAAGAGCGATTTGCCTGCGAGGGGTGGCTTTTTTGATAAGATTGCAGAGTGCTCGTCTCTATATGGGTTGAGTTGAGAGGCGTTTCTTTACCCATGTGGTAAAAGTGATACGCAATGTAAGTTCAATTAGTGCCTGTCCATAATGTCGGGAGTTTGGGTTATGACTGGACTCCAATTAGAAAACGTGCATTTTGGGATGTAATCTATTTTGTTATACATTTGTGGAGATAATACAAGGCACAAATGACCAAGAATACAACCCTACATAGAACAATATTTATAACATTCTGTATGCTAATGAGCATAGGTGTGTCTGCGCAGATTCCCAAGGTTTTGAATAAGGGACTGGCAGAGGGGAAGGTGGAGCACATATATGCTTTTCTCAACGAAAATGTAGAGCTAACAGTTCTCGACTACGACGATGTATGTAGTAATAACCAAGCAAAACAGGTGCTGGAAAATTTTTTCAAAAAAAATAAACCTACGGAGTATAAAGTGATTCATATTGGAGGTGAAGTGCCCAAATTTTATGTTGTAGGAACAATGCAAGTTGTAGGTAATCAGGATTATAGGGTGTATTTCCTGATGAAGGAAATAGAAAGTATCCCACGGATATATCAGTTAAGAATAGAAAAACAGAAACCCTAGATAGTGAACAGCAAATATCTGAGACTTTTGCGATTTAAGCTAAGAAAACGACTCGGAGGAATATATCTCAGAGGTTTCAAAGGTGCATCTTTATACGACGTATTGTTCTTTTTTATAAAGCATCTTGGCGAAGGAGCATTGGGAGTGCGAGCATCTTCTATAGCCTTTCATTTCTTTTTGGCGTTATTTCCAGGGCTCATATTTTTATTTTCGTTAATACCCTTTGTTCCTGTCGACGGTTTTCAATCAACATTATTGGGTGCATTAAAATCAGCAATGCCAAACAGTGGGTACGAACTTATTACAGATACTCTTAGCGATATAATTCTAAATCAGCGGGGGAGCGTATTGTCTATTGGTTTTTTTATGACGTTTTATTTCTCTACCAATGGGGCAGTAGCTATGTTCACGGCTTTCAATGCCACGGCTCACTCCATAGAGAAGCGTAGTTGGCTAAAGAAAAGACTTACTGCATCCGTGTTGGTGGTTGTAAATTCTGTAATATTGGCCGTTGCGATAGTACTGATTATATGGGGCAAGAAACTTGTCACTCTAATAAGCGAAATAATTATGCTAAATGACAGCTTGACACTAGCAGGACTTTGGATATTGAGATGGGTAGTAATTATTGTGTTTTTATACACAATGTTCTCGCTGAGCTACTATTTAGCTCCGGCAAAGCGCGATAAGTGGGAGTTTACATCGCCAGGCACAGTAGTGTCTACATTTTTGTCGATGTTGGTAGTAAGTGGATTCTCATTCTATATCAACAATTTTAGTAGTTACAATAAACTCTATGGCTCAATAGGTGCCGTTATTGTAATAATGCTTTGGTTCTACTCCCAATCGTTTATTCTGCTCTTGGGCTTTGAGCTCAATACCTCCATAAAGCAGATTGATGAACAAAGTAACCATGTCGAGGAGCATTTATCATAAGAGGGGAAACTCTATTTTTCGAATATCTCTCGCTTTTCTTCAGCACTCAGACCTTCGTAACCCTTCTCTTTTATCTTGTTTAAAATGATATCTACTCGCTTTTGTTTGTCGTTTTTTTGTTTTTTGCAGTGATACCCATTCTTCTCAAAGGCTTTCTTTTTTCTTTTTTTCTTTTTATGCTCATTGGGTTTGTTCCTGAGTAAGTAGCTTATTTTAGTAAAGTTGATGTAAGGAGCTTTTCCCTTTGTGTCTAACATCGCAAGTAGTATTCCAGCGATTATTCCTCCCGCATTGGCATACATGATTAGAGTGTTTTTGTCATTGTGCGAGGCAAAAAAAGCCCCGATGATAATAAACAAAAATGCAGATAAGTTTATCCTTCCAAACATAGGCAGGATAAAATTCTTATGCCTAGACTGCATTGCTAGTGCTGACAGCATAGAGAATGTTGCTGGGGTGAATCCATACATCATTAGTTTGTAGGTGTTTGCATCCTCTACCGAATGCTTGTACATAAATCCTAGAGTGTAAAAAATAGCCCCAAAAATACTTCCATAAAAGATTAGATTCAGTATCTGGTTGTTGTTGAAGGTGAAATCATTCATTTTTGACAGTGCCCAAAGCGAGATGCAGGATAGCGCCATTGCTACCAACTCTTTGTTTACCAGAAGATAACTGACTATTGTCCATGGTCTTTTAATTGTGTGTCGATAATTGCCAGACAATAATAAATATTCCGAAGCTCTGATTTCGAACATTTTGTACAAAATGACGTCAAGAGACAGGAACACAATGTATAGACCTGCTATAATGAGTATTAATTTAATGAATATATCTCCCTTTGCATAGATGCTTTTCAGTTTATTGGTATATTCCGAAAAAATATTATCACTCATCTGTTTAAATTGTTTTTAGTTGTCAGATGTATCTCGCCAATTTAGTCAGGCTCATGTGTGTGCGCCTCTCATGGCTAGTTTCATGTGTTTGTTGTTTATTTACTGTGTAAGAGAGTTCTAATAAAAATGAGTCCTATTTTTACTCCATTGCTTGATAAGTATATATCCGAAAAGCATTCCACCCAAGTGGGCAAAGTGCGCAACGTTGCTACCAGGCTGGGTAATGCCGAGAAATAGCTCTAATGCTCCGTAAATCATAACGATATACTTGGCCTTTATGGGGTAGGGGATAAAGATAAAATAGAGTTGTGTGTTCGGGAATAGCATGCCGAAGGCCAACAATACCCCATATACAGCTCCCGATGCACCTAGGCACGGAATACTGTTTTTAAAGTCGTAAACGCTATATGCCAATTTCATAGCTTGATCTTTAAATGCTAGTGAGTTGGGATTATGTGCCCATTGGTCTATGAATGTGCTGATATTTACACCGTTGCCTGTAACTTGCTGATCGCCAATGAAGGCTGCAAATGTTTCAGGGCTGAGATTATTTTTTAGGCTGTTTATCGATCCGAGCAACATAACATCCATTTCTATGAATTGCACTACTTGGTACAGCAAAGCTGCTCCCACGCCGGTAATTAGGTAATAGGCAAGAAAGCGCTTAGCTCCCCACACGTTCTCGAGTGGACGACCGAAGAGGCACAGAGCATACATGTTGAAAAGGATGTGCGTGAAAGAGGAGGTCGAGTGCATGAACATACTCGTCAGAGGCTGCCAAATTCTGAAATTGTCGGAGGTGAAATTGTACATAGCAAAATTCTTTACTAAGTCTAGTTCTCCTCCTGAAAACATCTTCTCGGCAAACCACACAATGGCATTAATGATGATGAGATTTCTGATGACAGAGCCTACCTGCATTGGTCTGTATTGTTGTTGCATCGTGTTTGTTTTAAGTTGTGATATTGTTTCTTAAGATGAAAAAAGCTCCTGTTAGCATTGCTATTATTAAGTATATGGGAATCTTCCCAAACTTGCTACTCTCCAGTCGAATCTTGTAAATCATCAATAGTATAAGCGAAATAGTAAAAAACAATCTCACATAGATAATATTGTCTATGGAATTGCTGTCAATTTCTTTGCCAAGCCAGTTGATACACCAAGCCAATATTGTTATAGATGTCAAGACTATCATGCCAATTATACCGACTAATTTCTTTTTGTCTAAGACGGAAACCACAGTGCAGGCAATGGCAACAAAGACACCCCATTGTAAGACTGATAAAACTGTAAATGTATTCAAATCTCAATATTTTCAAGCAAAGATAATTATTAATTTGATAGGCTCTATGTCGAATAGAGTGGTTGAGATTTGGAAACTAAAAAATCATTAGCCCTACCAAGCCAAAACTTTTCGAAGAAAGCGCTTGATACACCCTCTACCAAGATAAAACTTTTTAAAGAAACGTTACGCCAAAATGTTCTTTTGTGTTGCAATTCGAATACTTTTTCTAGGCTCTATGTCGTTTGTAGTGGGTAGTTATTTTAGCTTTGCCGTAGGCAATTAATCTTACTAGCATGAAAATTTCCACGCATAGCTTCCCCATCGGGGATTAATCTGTTTAATTGTTGAAGGTTTAGGGTTTAATTGTTGAAGGTTGAATTGTTGGAAGTTTAGGATCTGCGCAGGGCGAACATTGTTAAAATTATTAATATTTTGAGGTCTGTGCAAGGTAAATAGGGTTAAAGTTTTTGATTTGGAATG
>JBKECH010000162.1:0-38223 GCA_047974415.1 Bacteroidales bacterium
CAAAATTCACCCACAGTGGCCGACGACAGATAATCCATTTTGCCTCTGCGAATAATCGGCTGATAGAATTTGTAAATTCATCTTAGTGAATTGATTTTCCTGATTGTTTGGCTTCCCCACAACAGCCTTGATAAAGTGGGTAAGGGGAGGTCTGCTCAAAAATAAGAATTTTGCCACTTTATCAACAATTTTTCAGAAAAATATTAATACCGATCCAATTTTCAGTTCGTAAAATAGGGCTTGCGGATTTTGGGGTGTAAATGACTAAGAACAAAGTGAGCATAACGCAGATATTGGACTTTACATATGGGCTCTAACTAGTTCTCTCGAGCAATCCTAATCTTTTTTCAACAGCAATTCTGTTTCTCAATATCTTTATATAGCGCTCGTATACAATATCATACCTAAGTTGCAATGCTTCCTCTGCATAGCTCAGAGCATTTATGGTATACCCATTCATTTCATATAGAACCGCTAGATTATACGCTGCCCTACTCTTGTTCTTCTCCGAAATATCGCCCACGAGCAAGTTCGTCCAATACTTTTTGGCCTCATCATAGTTTTCTGGCCGATATAGTTCGTCCTCTTTTGTTTGCGATCCTCTAACGATGTGATAATATTTTCTAAGTTGTTCTTTCCAAATCGGAGAAATCAGACGGGCACAATCCTCTCCTGCCACATAAGCGGCAGATTTAACAGCATCTTTTATGCTAGGTATTTGGTTGAAGTTATTCTTCGTAGCTTCCCACACAAGAGTGTCGCTTACTGCATATTTACTAGCTATTTCATTATTCTTTGTGTTGTAAACTCGCACATAGGCATAGAACCCCACTGCTTCGACAAAGAAGCCGTACACCATTCCTTCATAGTAATCAGTATAAGTTGCGCAGTCGAAACTGTTGAAATATCTTTCTAAAACCACTAAAGCATCGGCCTGATAGATTTCGCAATATTTCTGCACTTCTTCTTTTGTGAGTGGTGGCGGAACAACATCATAATCCTCTTTTCGATAAATATTTATATCCGAAGGAACAACAACCTGGTATCTACCTGAGTTGTATAAAGCTGTCGCCATAGACATTACAAGAGTATCTATACTACTACTATCCATCAATAGAACAGATGCCATTTTATATTCTTCATCCACTAAAACTTTAGTCAGACTGTCGGCATTATAATTTTTGTAATCATCATTTGCTGCCCTAGACATCAAGACTAGAGTTTGAATATCTGAATCTAGTTCCACAGTATTATCTACAATTTGTTCAAAATGCACTATCCCTCTTTGCGCATTGCCGTTAAAGACCATGACACAAGGCAACAGTGCCAACAACAAATTCCATCCCATATATTTCATAATGTACATTTTATATAAACAATTGCATTCATTATTATAAGTTGCTCCATCAATAAAGCCCCCAATATTTTCTTAAAAGCCATTCGGTAAACATTAGCAAAATCAACAATACACAAATCCAAATCTGATTTATAACAGAAGTAAAGGAAGAATGTTCAATAAGCTCCGCTTTTGATGCCGATTTATTTATTTGGTCTATAATCTCCGTATAATTTGTGGATATGGCAAACTGCCCTCCATTTTTTTCTGCTAATTGTCTTAACATGTTGAAATCAGCCACCGTCTGCATAGCCTCCACGTTCATCCTAAGCACCTCGAAACTTCCTCTTTTGTGTATCTCCCGCCCCCCGAGGTCCACTTTTGCATCAAAGTTATACTCGCCTATGGGAAGACTTCCCAAATCTAATTCGTACCTATCGCCTACTTTATCAAACATATAGTTAAAAACATTTTTTGCACTATCCGTCAGCAACATAGAAACATCCTCATCGGCAACCATCTCATAATTATCATTATACAACTCCCCTATCAGTTTTATCTTATCGCCTTGCTCATAGATTTTTTGATTATAAACATTGAGATTATCTTCATTTTTATCAACTATCAAGAAGTTTATTATTTTCTGCACGAAGCTATCGAAGTTATCATGTGTCCCAAATACCCGATAAGCATTCATTCTCCACCGCCAAAAACCTTCAGCTAAAAACAAGCCCTGCTTACTCCCTCCAGAAAAGCGGAATGCGATTAGTGGAGAATCAGTCTCAAGCCCTCTTACTTTCCTAGTTGACAAAACACTCCACGCCTTATCGGATGTATCAAGAGAAGAGAGTGAACCAACAACTGGCGAAGCGCTATTGATAAAGGTCTTTATATTTTCGTCTAGATTGAAAAGCGAGAATGATGTGGACACATTTGCCTCAAGTCTATCGGTATTCTTTATTAGTGGGTCAAATTTAAATCCTAAGCTCTGCATTGCAACAATATCTGTATTTCCACTAACAAAATATAGTTGCGACACTTTTGCGTTGGAAGCTTCTTCCAATGCGCCACTTGTATAATCGTTCTTTTCTTGTGGCAATGAGTGTACTACAACTAAATCATAGTCCTTTACATTTGGAATTTTATCATTGAATAGCATAAAGTCCACATCGTAATTATTTTGCGATTCTAAGGCTCGTTTTATCATTCCCAAGTCTGGCGATGGTCCTGCTGACAATGCCAGTATCTTACGTTTTTCGTCAACAGCTTCTATTGAAAACGCAACCTCATTGTTCAATAAATTCTTTTCGCCTACAACATCTTCAATTTTAACTACATATGCATTCTTGCCCTTTTCTGTAGAACTCAGAGTAAAATTTAATTTGTTTTGGTATTTATCACTTGTCGGAGTAATATTATCTGCAAAAACAGCCTGACCTGACTTATCAGTAACACTTACTTTTAATTTTCTTGCCCTACATAATGTAGCTCCAACATTCACCTGTACTGGAAACGAATTTCCAATGAAGGTAGTCCGATTATGCTTTATTGCTCCCACGTAAGTATCTATCACTCCAGTAGTATCGCCAAAACCTATAGTGTATATCGGAAATGTGGCGTTATAGTTTTGAAATATAGGGTTACTCCCTGAGTTATGAATACCATCTCCAACAAGCACTAAGGCATTCACATTTTGTCCTATATAGTTATCTCTAACACTTCTAATAATCAGATTATAATCAGATTTAATATCCGTACCACTAAACTCATTATTTTTATGTACTACTTGTCCGAAACTAAGTAAATCTACATCTAGCTTACTATTTATACCTGCTTTTATATCAGCTACAACGTGCTGTAATTCAGCGCCCACTTGTTTTTCAGCATAGAGTATAGATTCCGAATTATCAAATGCCACCAACACCTTTGTAGGTTGCTCTGTAAAGTGGCTCTTTCTCATGATTGGATTGACAAGCAATAGACACAACAGCAATACTCCTATAAAACGGAGTATCGTCAGTATATAATACTGCATTGAGGGTAATTCGCCCTGTTTTTTATAATACGCCAAGAGCGTTACTATTGTGGCTATGATTATAGCCACAATTATTACGAGCAATTTTAGCTCATTGGACAATTCGCTACTCAAATCTTTATTTCATTAATAATTATAATCTACGTGCCCCTTGCTAGAACCAATAGCTATTACAAAACCCAGCGAGAAGACCTGTTGGCTTCTTCCGATTTTCGATAATAGTTTTGGATCTCCCATCATCAGCATGCTAGACTTTATAGATGCTATGATGCCTATCTTTTTATTCACCCAATATCCAAAGTCTGATCCAAAATTAAAAACCAGGCCATTGTCTTGGATATCAGAAGAGAAGGCCCCAAGAGTTCCGTATATATTCCAAATCCACGCTCCCAAGTCATTTATATTTACAATCCTAGCCATATTCAGATTAGGTCCAATAGAAAAAGAATATATAGACATATTTACCAAGGCGTCACTAAACATACTACATTCTGCCATCCCAAGCAGTGCCAACTTATCAGTAACGCTATACTTTAAAGCCACACTACCGACCACTGGTACAAAGTAACTACTGGTGTAGTTCTGAAACGACGCCATTCCTCCGTTTACTTGCACAAGCCAAGGAGTGCCATCATACTTTGAAAAATACTGCGCTCTACAATCTTCTATTAGCACCATAATTAAGATCACAGCGCTTACAAATGCTGTAAAAAATCGTTTCACCTGTTTATTATTTTTTAATTGCTACTGTTTGTCGCCAGTTTAATAATACTCTTAATGAACACAGACTTGAAATTACACCTATCGTTCATCTCTTGTTTTTCATTTTAATTCCTCTGTCTCATTACTCTTCTTCTCACTCTCTTTTGGGTACTCTATTCGGGCATGATATATATTGATAAGTTTTTCTAATACAACTTCCTTCAGAACTTTAACATCATTAAAAGAAATGTCGCACACATCTAGTTGACCTTGCTCTATTTTACTCTTAACTACCATTTCAACAGCTCCTTTCAGGGTTTCTTTATTTTTCTCTTTCAGGCTTCTTGACGTAGCTTCGATTGAGTCGACTAGCATAATAACGCCTTCCTCTTTAGTTTTAGGAAGTGGTCCAGGATATGTGAATACAGAGCTGTCGATATTTTCGCCATTCTCACTTTGTTGCTTGGCGTAGAAATACCCTGCTTTCGTAGTTCCATGATGTGTCGTAATAAAGCGGCTTATTTTTTCAGGAAGTGTATATCTTCTCGCAAAAGATTTACCTACTCTAACATGTTCTATTATTCTTTTTGCACTTTCTTCATAACTAAGGTCATCGTGAGGATTTATGCCTGCGACTTGGTTTTCCGTAAAATACTGAGGGTCTTTTATTTTACCTACATCATGAAATAAAGCACCAGCATAAGCCAAAAATTGATTCCCTCCGATTCTCATTATTACCGCTTCTGCAAGATTGGCAACCTGCATGGAGTGCTGAAACGTCCCTGGCGATTCTTCTGCCATCTTTCTCAACAAAGGGTGATTATGATTGACGAGCTCCGAGAGTGTAACATCAGAAACGAAGCCAAACACTTTTTCTACCATATACACAACAATATACGTCAGCATTAGAAGTATTGTATTTATAACAAAATATCTCGCCTCGTATACGGCATCGAGTGATATGAACTGCTCTTTTATCAATACCAAAATAAAATACATCGACAGGTAAGATATGAGTATCCACATGGCTGCTCTAAATAGCTGTGCACGTTTGTATAAGGACTTGAGCCCATAGATAGCTATCATGCCAGCAACAATGTTAATTGCTAAATAATCATACCCTCCTGAAGAATAAAAAGATATGAACAAGAGTATTACCAAGAGTGTTGTTGTAGCTGTACGTGAATCTAAGAAGGTGCGCATTACCAATCCAACCATTGCTACAGGAAATACATATAAGGAAACTCCGTCGAAGAATGTCAATAGTCGGGATAAAGCAATAATAGAAACAATACTTAGGATAATAAATAGCAATATTTTACAGTCCTCTATATAGTCTCTTCTGTACATATACAAATAGATGTACAATACCGTAAGGACACTTATAATATACAAGAA
Organism: Bacteroidales bacterium; assembly: GCA_047974415.1. Classification (GTDB taxonomy): domain Bacteria; phylum Bacteroidota; class Bacteroidia; order Bacteroidales; family Prolixibacteraceae; genus JBKEAJ01. The sequence continues at coordinate 5,472 of JBKECH010000162.1, forward strand.
TATTCCCAAGTTATAATATCTGGAAGAAGTTCCGCTCAATGATCTGCTCTCATGTTCGTATACTTTCAGTGATTCAATTATCCGAGCCAATTCGTCGTTTACTATTTCGCCTTCAGCAACAATCTTCTCACCATTTTTTTTTATCCCTTTAGTTTTAGATATATTTTCAATTAGATGCGAATCTGCTTCGCTCGTTAGTGTAGAGTCAAAAGAAATATTTGGAGTTATAAGACCTGCAATTGCATTTAAATCGATATTCCTGCTACCTATTTCGTCCAAATGTTTAGCAATAGTTTCAAATACTTCTGTAACCGAGCTCAGATCTAGCAACTTTACATCTCTTGCCACCACTCCATCTATGATTGTAAGACTTTCTATTGAATCATAAGGTAGAGATGCTTCTAAGTAAACTCCAGAATTATAGAGGTTATCTACCACTGCCGATACGTCGTCAATATTTCCATCACTCAGATTTTCAGCCTCTAGAACACTTTTAAACGAATCTACAACGGCCTCTTTTATTTCTTTGTCAAACAGAAAAATAGGTGAAAAATTAGCACGCTTTTGCTCCACTTCTGCATGAAATTCTTCCGAAGACTTTAGGACTGGGAAATCGTATTGGGCAATAAGTGTCTTATTCCTCCACGGCAGGCCTCTCTGATACTCGTAATTACTCTTAAGAGCGTGAGGGAATATAAGGTAGATAACAACAGCTGCAATTGCAAATGCCGCTATCGAAATAATGATATTGTTCTTTTTTCTCACAATGTTCTACTATTATTAAGATGGTTGATCTAATACTTTTTCGAGTATAATATTTTAGTACTATCTTTGAAAAGTTTTAAGCAAAAATACAAAATGATACGAATAATGCAAGTACGATGAAGCCAATTGTTTGTTTTGATGGTTAAATAGAGTCCGCCTATAAAGTCGAATATCTGCGTTATGCTCACTCTGCGAATCAGCCATTTACGCAAGCAAACTTCCGATTCACAAAGTTTTGCAAACCTTGACATCTAACTTTCTAGTTCAGATGTTTGACATTATGGACAGGCACTTCTTCTGCACAACACTTTGTATCACACTGACTTTCAGTCGTGTCACTTCCCCCTCATTTTGGGGCAACCCACGAGGGTCTAAATAAAAACAACTGCTGGGCAGTTAACTATAAGATTTATGAAATACGGAATATCTCAATTAAGTATTATCCCTGTAAGAAAGGAACCGTTTGAGAAAAGCGAAATGACAACTCAGTTGTTATTTGGCGAACACTTCATCGCAACCGAAGGATGCTTGGGTTGGATAAAAATAAAAATTGCTCACGACAATTACGAAGGCTGGATAGACGAAAAGATGATAAATTACATAACAAGACGCAGGTATTATTCAATCGAAAAATCGAAAAAAGCAATAAGCAAAGATGTCTTTCATGTTGTAAATCTCGAGAATGGATTACAAGTACTCGTAGTTGCAGGAAGCTCCCTACCTATATGGAAACCAATAAGAAAGCTCTTTTCATTAAGTTCTCAATACAAGTATTCCTTTGATGGTATAACCAGTTCACTTACGACAAAAACAGCACCCAGAGAACAAGTTAGAGAAAGCTCTCTACTATTTCTCAATTCTCCATATCTTTGGGGAGGGAAAACCCCCTTTGGAACAGACTGCTCAGGCTTTGTTCAATCTGTATTTCGAATGAGCAACATCGCACTGCCTCGCGATGCCTCCGAGCAGGTTCACGTAGGTGAAACAATCGGATTTGTAAACGAGACAGAGCTTGGAGATCTTGTTTTCTTCGACAACGAGCATGGTTGCATAACGCACGTAGGCATTGTATGGGAGGATCGACAAATTATACATGCTTCGGGAAGAGTCCGCATAGATAGTCTAGACCAGCATGGCATATTTAGCGAAAGTACAAAAAAATATACTCATAAGCTAAGAACAATAAAACGAATATTTTAAATAGGGCTAATAAAAACCTCGTGTGTCATAATTTTATAGACTCTAAAATTATAGCTATCTTGTGCGCTCTTTTAGACCCTAAACCCAGTTATGCATTGGAACGTCGTAGCGAGTGCATCAAGCTCGATAAAACAAGGGTTTTGGAGAACAAAGCGTAGCACCGCTACAGTGAGCAAAACAAAAGCCAGCGAAGCGTTTGTTTTGAAGAAATTAGAGTACGTAGCAGGAAAGCTGATGCATATTCTGGGTAAAAAGACACGTCATATAATAAATATATTGAAAATAATATCAAATGCAATGAAAAACGCCAACAATACGTCTAAAGGTTTCGGTATGAGCGCAGTATTCGTTACTGCCATTTGCACAATCTTAGGTGCTATCTTGTTTCTACGCTTTGGCTATGCTGTTGGAACAGTCAGTGTCTGGGGCACCCTATTAATCATCTTCATTGGTCACTTAGTAACAATCCCTACCGCACTATCAATTTCAGAGATAGCAACAAACCGTAGAGTTGAAGGGGGTGGTATTTATTATGTACTCTCTCGTTCTTTCGGTCTAAACATTGGCGCGTCCATCGGAATTATGTTATATCTATCCGAAGCTATCAGTGTCGCATTCTACGTAATTGCATTCACAGAAGCATTTTCGCCATTATTCGACTGGCTTTTAAACACCTACGAATTAAACTTACCTCGTCAGGCAATAAGTATCCCAGTCTTCTTACTGATGGCATTCATCGCTATAAAAAAAGGGGCAAACATGGGCATGTCTGTTCTATATGCTATTAGCATAGTGCTGGCAATAACAATATTATTATTCCTCTTTGGCAAAGGCGAGGGGGGAGCTAGTAGCCTGCCCCCCATTCGGCTAGAAGCATTCGATAATATCTTTGTAGTTTTTGCCATAGCTTTCCCCGCATTTACTGGAGTTACTGGGGGCGTTGGACTATCTGGAGATCTGAGAAATCCAGAAAAAGCAATTCCTTGGGGAACAACACTAGCAGCATTTGTTGGTCTTATAGTATACATACTAGTCACCTTCAAGTTATACTTCAACGCATCTCACGACGAACTGTTAAACAATCAGCTGGTAATGGGAAATATTGCCATCGGTGGCGAAATAGTCGTTTTAATAGGACTAGGGGTTTCCACCATTTCATCGGCACTAGGTTCTATAATGGTTGCTCCTAGAACCCTACAAGCTTTAGGCAAAGATAAATCTGTCGGGTCTACCAAGATTAGCAACTTCATTGCCAAGGAAAGAATAAAAGACAAAGAGCCTATAAACGCCGTAATAATAACATGTTCATTAGCATTTATCTTTATTCTTCTTGGAGACGTTGACAGCGTTGCTCAAATTATTACGATGTTCTTCCTAATCACATACGGTTCGGTAAATCTAATATCGTTTCTAAACCACTTTGGCGCAGCCCCATCCTACCGCCCCAGATTCAAATCTACATGGCACATATCCCTCTTGGGATTTCTTGTTAGCTTCTGGGTGATGTTCAAATTAAGTGCTATGTATGCAATTTCCGCCTGCGTATTTGTCTGGCTAATACACTACGTGATAAGCATTTACCACAAAGACAGACGAGGCATGGCAGACCTCTTCAAATCTGCATTCTTCCAGCTTAATAGACAATTACAAGTAAAAATTCAACATCATCGAAATACTGGTTCCAAAAATGATTGGCGTCCATCGGTCATTTGCATGTCTCCAAACACCTTTAGCTTAAACAAGCCAATGCAGTTAGTAGACTGGGTTTCATGTAAATACGGCTTCGGCTCGTACATACATTACATCAACGACATATTCTCTTCAAAATCGAAACATGAGGCCGACATGATACTTAAAAACATGCTTCTTATGCAAAAAAAGAAATATACTCATCTACATATAGACACCATGATTGCCCCCTCATACACATCTGCAATCGCACAAGTTATTCAGATGACTGGAATATCAGGTATGAATAACAATATGTTCTTATTAGAAATAGCTAAAAATAAAGAGCTTGTAGACGCCATTCCCAGTAGTCTAGAGGGCATTGTTAAAGACCTAGACCTTATAAAGGTAGCGGAGTTAGACATTGCAATATTCTTACATTCAAAAGATGATTTAATACCAAATTTTATCGATATATGGTTAGATGCAAGTAGCGAGAGCAACGCCAACCTAATGATTATGATGGCATATATTATTTCCTCTCACCCAAGGTGGAAGAAGGCACAGCTCCGAATTTTTCAAATTTATAATGCTGAAGACGGAGGTATTAAAGAAATTGAAAATCTGAAATCACTTGTACAAAAGGGACGAATTGCAATATCTCTCAAAAACATCAAACTGGTATCCAATGCCAACGGCAAGTCCGATATTGAGACCATAAGCCAATACTCAGGACAGAGCGCCTTGGCAATATTGGGCATAAGCGATGTCGCAATGCTAGACAATTTTGAACAGTCCATAAATAAATACAAAGCGTTAAATCCAGACATCTTGCTAATTAATTCATCACGAGACACTGTGCTAGACACTTAGATCACATAGAACTGGATTATAAAATCAAAATATGCGTCAGCAGAACACTAACTAACAAAGCTTTACAGAGCCTAACATTCAAGTCCCTATCTCTGACCCAACATTATGCATTGGAGCACGTAGCAAGTGGGCTAATGCGTATTATTAGTTAAATATCAAGACTTGTGAAGCTTTGCGAATTGGGAATCTACCCATGTAAATGACTAAAAACAAAATAAGCGTAACGCAGATATTATACTCTATAGACAAGCTCTATATATAAAAGAGGCTTGCGTGCAAGTAGTCCTATGAACAAAAGACTGTCAGAGAGTGTAATATTTTTAGTAAATTTAAAATCTATCATAAAATAAAAAATATATGTACGTAAAGGATAGGTATAATTATACCAGAAGACAAACCAACAAAGTAAAAATAGGCAAAGAGCTGATAGTTGGTAGCGACACCCCTGTAGTGGTACAAACTATGACCGATACGGACACCGCCGATACTGAAAAGACGTTAAAACAAATAGAGGATGTACACGCAGCTGGTGCGCAGCTGGTACGACTAGCAGTTAAAGGTAAGTCTGAAGCACAGAACTTTAAAAACATACGTGCGCAAATGAAGAAAGCAGGCGTAAATATACCTATTGTTGCAGACATCCACTTTCAGCCAAAACTAGCTCTAGAACTTATTCATTCTGTTGACAAGATAAGAATAAACCCTGGCAATTTTTATGACAAAAGAGCAACATTCAAAAAAATAGAATTCACTGACAAAGAATATGCCGAAGAATTAGCAACTATTGACGACAATTTCAAACTTTTTCTAGACGAACTACGAACCCACGATGTAGCCTTACGCCTAGGAGCGAATCACGGCTCGCTATCAGACAGAATTATGAGTCGATATGGCGACAAACCCGAAGGAATTGTCGAGTCGATAATGGAGTTTGCTCTTATCTGTAAAAAGCATAATTATAAAAACGTTGTAATATCTATAAAATCAAGCAATGCTCGCATCATGGTACATTCTGTACGACTACTAATCACACGTTTAGACAAGGAGGGTATTCATTTCCCTCTACATTTAGGTGTCACCGAAGCTGGCGAGGGGCTAGAGGGTAGAATACTATCCTCAGTAGGTATTGGCGCACTATTGGCCGATGGTATTGGCGACACTGCAAGAGTCTCGCTTACCGAACCACCTCAGAACGAAGTGCCAGTAACTCAGCAAATTATATCTCATTATGAGAGTTTTGCAGATAGCGAACATTTAGAATGTTCATCTGCTGAAGTGATAGATTTCTATAACTACACAAGACAAGAAAGTCAGCCTATAAACACCATCGGAGGTAACAACCCTCCTATAGTTATTGGGAGCAAGAGCGTTTCCGACTGTCCAGATGCTTTTTTTTCTACAGAGTATATTAAACATAAAGGTGATGAATATCTTCTCAAAAGTCCAGACGAAGTTTTTTCTGCCTGCAATCATTTCTCAACAAAAAAGATTGCACTAAAAATAAGTGTAAAATATCTCATACAAACCTCTGATGACATTTTAAAATCCCTATCTAATCTAAATGAATGTATCCTTCTTATAGGCTCAGATGCCATAAACAAAGTTGGAGAATGGCGAGCGGCTTTCGCAAGGCTCTCGTCAATAGATTGTAGGCTCCCCGTAATATTGCGTGGGCGATATAATGGTGACAACGAGAACAGTATAGCCGTAAAAGCAGCTTGCGACATGGGACCCATTTTCCTCGATGGCTATGGGGATGGAATATTTATTGAATGTTCCAATCCTAGCGTAGACATTAACAAAATAATGTTCACCATACTACAAGCCTCCAGAGCTCGCATCAGTAAGCCAGAGTTTATTTCCTGCCCAGGCTGTGGTCGCACAATGTTTAATTTACAGAACACGAACCTAACAGTAAAGAATCATTTCCGCAAACTAAAGAATATTAAAATTGCAGTAATGGGTTGCGTTGTTAATGGACCAGGAGAAATGGGCGATGCTGACTATGGATATGTCGGCGCCGGAAAAGGGAAAATACACCTCTATAAACAAGGCAGTCTACTACTTTCCAACATATCCGAAGAGGATGCAATAATAAAATTAGAAGAGCTTATTAAAGAGGATGATCGTTGGGAAGAATAAGTAAATCATTCTGCCTATAAAACCCGAATCATCGTCGTTAGTTTGTGCTTTGAACACTAATCCTTAATTTTTTATGCATTGAATCGTCACAAGGAGGATTTCAGGCTCAATAAAAAGTCAGAAAAACCTTTGCTTTGACGGGATTAGAGTACACAGCAACTGAACTAATGCATGTTTCAAATTTAACACCAGGGAGCGTATAGACAACCTACTGAAATATTTCAAACAACAACTTCAAGTCATTATACTGCAAGCCGAGTTCTTCGCTTAGATATCGATTGGTCAATAAACCTTTGAAAACATACGTTGCTTTTCTGTACTGATAATTATTGAACAAGTAATTTTCGATCTCACCTGCATTCCCAATTTCAATAAGAGATTGGGTAAAAATATTGCTAAGTGCAATGGACGATGTTTTAGGAGCAAGTGAGCAAATATTTGGAGTACAAATATGAGTTACCCCATGTTTCTCAAAGACAAAATCTGTTGCATCTTTCAGTTCTGATGTTTCAATGTTTTTACCCAGGTTGTTGCTAAGATCCACTATCACGGATTTATTTTTCATATCTCGAACCATCTCCTCATTTATAAGCATTCTAGAATCACACCATGAGTTAGCATTAATTACAAGATCTGCAGAAAGCAGTCCCTTACGAAGCGCATCATGATGATAAACAGACGTATACACAACATTTCCAAGAGCACTTTGTAGCTTATCTAAATTTTGCAACGACGAATCGTAGACTTTCACTTGCGCACCCATATTTATAGCTATATTTGCTACTGTCTTTGCCACCATATTGGTTCCCAATATTATTAACTCGGTCTGAGGAATGCCCAATACGTTACCTAGTATTATTCCCTTTCCTCCGTTAATTTTCGCAAGATAAGATGTTGCAAGAGTAAGAGCTAAATTGCCCGCTATCTGCCCCATCATACTCACATACGGATTGTAGCCATCCTCTGCCTCCAGTAAATCCATACATATTGCTGTAACTTTCTTATTCATAAGAGATAAAATAGATGCCTCACACCCATCTGCAAGTGTCATTGTAGAAATAATCGTGTGAGTGCTGTTAAGAGGCTCGATTTCCTCTTTCCTGAATGGGGCAACTTTTATCAATATGCGACTTCTGTAAAGCTCCTCTTTTTCCTGAGTCACTATGGCTCCTGCTTTTATATAGGCACTATCTAAAAAGCCCGACGCCCTGCCTGCATTGCTCTCTATTATTATCCTGTGACCAGCATTGACAAACACCTCAACTCCCTGCGGTGTAATAGGTGTTCTATTTTCAAAGTTTTTTTCATCTGAAAGAACACTTATTGATAGTAATCTATTTCTAGATGCTATAGGCTTGAGCTGCTCTGCTGTATTAAGTCCTGTATATTCTTTATTACTCTCCGCATTCATCTCTTTTAATTTTCCACCCAAAATCTACACATCAGTCTTACAGCTTTCTAACAAAACATCCGCGCCTAACTAGTGTCTGTCCATAATGTCGGGAGTCTGAACTAGAAAGCTCAAAATCAAGGTTTGCAAAATCTTGTGAATTAGGAGCTTACTTGTATAAATGACTAATTCGCAAAGTGAGCATAACGCAGATATTGGACTTTATAGACAGACTCTAACTGACTAATAGACTATTCACAAGTCTCACGCCATCTTGCATCTCTGTAATTTCCACCTTAACATAACTCTCTGGTAGCAATTCCTCCACTAACTCGCTCCATTCCATAAAACAATAAGAGCCACTATAAATATACTCTTCAAAACCTAAGTCCACGACTTCTAGCAAATCTTTTATTCTGTAAAAGTCGAAATGATATATCTCGCCTTCGCTGGCACGATATTCGTTCACTATTGCAAAGGTCGGACTAGCAACCTCAGACTCGTCAGCTCCTAGTTCAGCACACAGACATTTGATAAAAGCTGTTTTACCAACCCCCATCTTACCGTAGAACGCAAATATCCTTTGTCCCTCGCTGTCCGCAAGGAGTTTCTTTGCGAGAGATGACCAATCCTCTATTTTACGTATTATGTGCTCATCCATTAAATTTATTTTCGTGTATTTTATCCCATCTCAAACTGTCATACGACCGAGGGTTCTTTCTCTGCTCACAGTAACCAACACCTATAATAGCCAGCACTTTATAATTGGATGGAATACTCAACAAATCTTGTATGAATTTTTCGGCAGAAAGTTTATCGTCGTGTTGCCTCGCTCTAATCTGCACCCAACATGAGCCAAGTCCGAGCTCTTCAGCTTGCAGTTGCATAAATGCACTTGCTATGGAGGCGTCCTCTACCCAGCAGTCTGTCTCGTCTACGTTAGCACATACGACAAACGACAGCGGACATTGAGCAAGAAATGTTCCCCCTTGAGGTTTAGCTATCGATAGCTTCTCATTCAGAACTCTATCGCTTATCATTACAAACTCCCAAGCCTGCTTATTTTTAGACGTAGGCGCCCTCAATAAGCTCTCTTTCAGAATATTTATCTTCTCTTGCTCTATAGATCTATCTTCGAAAGTCCTATAGCTTCTGCGCATTTCTATCGACGGTATTAGTTTCATGTGTTTATATTTTATGTATTTCGTTTTCGTATTCTCGCACCATTCGGCTTTCTCTTCGGTTCAATATAATGAGCTCGTAAATGGGAAAAGTCCTAATCTAATATCCATTATTCCCCTTGCAAAACTACTTTTGGACGCCTTGTAGCACCGCTCATTATAATTATTGGGTGCTAATTTACAAAAAGTGAAGCATATTGCAGAGATTTTTCTTATTTTTGATAAAAAAAAATCTGATGGCTATAGAAATAGAACGAGTTTTTCTAGTGAAAAATGATGCATGGCGACGGCTCTCTTACGATGGCAAGATGTACCAACAGTCCTATCTATTAACAGAGCTAGGAAGAAGCGTAAGAATTCGTATTGCCGAAGATAAATCCTTCATTACTATAAAGGGCAAGCCCCAAGGCATAAGAAGAGCGGAGTTTGAGTATGAAATCCCTCTCGACGATGCTCGTCAGCTTATGGCTATGTGTGACAAAGCACCTGTCGAAAAAATAAGGTATAAAGTAAAAGATGGAGATTTAATTTGGGAAGTAGATGAGTTTCTTGGTGCCAACGCAGGTTTGATAATGGCCGAAGTCGAGTTGCCACATGAAGACAAATCCTATACCCACTGGGATTGGCTAGGCGAGGAAGTTAGCTACAACGCAAAATACTGTAATGCAAATCTTTATCAACAACCATATTCCAAATGGTAATTTCAAGTTATTTTGAGTGCCTACACAAAAATATTAAAAGATTATTGGGGCTACGATTCTTTTCGTGAGTTGCAAGAAGACATTATAAAATCCGTTGCCGCTGGTAACGACACCTTGGGGTTGATGCCTACAGGTGGAGGAAAGTCCATTACCTTTCAGGTTTATTCTCTTTCTGTGCCTGGAATTTGCATTGTTGTAACCCCCTTGGTATCACTAATGAAAGATCAAGTTGAAGCCCTGCGTGCAAAAGGCATTAAATCGCTTATGCTACATTCTGGCATGACAGCACGAGAGCTAAAAGTCGCAATGGACAATGCCATGTGGGGGGAATACAAGTTTCTTTATATTTCACCTGAAAGGATACAAAATCCAAAATTTCAGTCCATCCTCAAGTCTCTTAAGGTCAATCTAATTTGCGTCGACGAGGCGCATTGCATTTCTCAATGGGGTTATGATTTTCGTCCTTCATATCTACATATAGCAAAACTGAGATCCTTTTTCCCTAGCGCTCCTGTGCTAGCTCTAACAGCTACAGCTACAGTGAAGGTGGTCGAAGACATTCAAGACAAGTTGAGATTTAGAGAAAACAAAGTGTTCAAAATGAGTTTTGTTAGGGAGAACCTTGCTTATATAGTCAAATATCGAGAAGATAAGATTCATTACACCGTCAATATTCTGAAAAGAACTTCTGGCTCCTGTATTGTTTATGTCAGGAGTCGCAATAGATGCAAGGAAATATCCGAAATACTTGAACAAAACGGAATAGAAAGCACCTTCTATCATGCGGGTCTGAGTCCAGACCAAAGAAACAGCACCCAAGAAGAATGGATATTAGGCAAAAAACGAGCTGTAGTGGCCACAAATGCCTTTGGAATGGGAATAGACAAGGCTGATGTCAGACTTGTTATTCACATTGACAGTCCTAGCTCTTTGGAAGAATACTTTCAAGAAGCAGGTCGCGCAGGTCGAGACAGGGAGAAGGCTATGGCCATATTGTTATTTTCCCCTCCCGACGAACGAAAATTAAGCAGGTCTACAGACGAAAAATTTCCAGATAAGGAAAAAGTCGCACAATGCTATAGCTCTCTAGGCAACTACTGCCAACTTGCCGTAGGCTATGGCTTAGGACACATCTATGGGTTTGATCTTACAAGATTCTCAAAAACATACAAATACTCATTTAAAAATGTTTATAATTCTCTAAATATATTAGAAAGAGCTGGGTATATCATGTTACAAGCAGACCCAAATGTATATACACGAATATATTTCAAATGCTTTAGAGATCAATTATTCAAATTTAATTTCGATAATAAGATTATAGACAGAACAATACATTACATGCTCCGAATGTACACGGGTGTATTTAATGGGTACGTTTCTATCAATGATGACATTATGGCAAAGGATCTAAAAATAACTCCCGAACAGCTGTACGATAATATCAAGAAACTGCACCAGGAAGGTATATTAGATTATATACCACGGATGAACACTCCTGCATTGGTGTGGCTCAGAGATAGAGTTGATAATGAGGATGTGATACTAAACAAAGATGTCTTTGACAAAAGGAAACAAGACTTTGAACAAAGAGTACAAAGTGTATTGAAATACGCAATAACAAAAGACGAGTGTCGGAGCAGGATTCTTGTTTCTTATTTTGGGGAAAACAACGCGACGCACTGTGGAATATGCGATGTTTGCTTAGCCAAAAAGAATACAAAAGACGAGTTCAAAATACGAGAAGAATTGCTAAATAAGATAAAAGAAAATCCATTAAAAATAAATGACTTAGAACTAAATGCAGACTCAGACTCCATTATACGAATTATTAGAAAAATGTTAGACGAAGACATCATCATAATAAAAGGTAATGTGTTATATCCCAACACACACACTGAAACTCTGTAGCGAATAATTAGAGTTGTCCATAAAAGGCCAAATATCTGCGTTATACTCACTTTGCGAATCAGCCATTTACAGTCCTTTTCTTCACTCCGTGATTGCTATAGTGCCTCAAAATAAGGTTTTTTATCTTCAGATAAAAAGGAGTTACTGGATGATTGTGATAATGCTGAACATAGCTCATAAGTAGCCTTGACAATCGTCCATTTCCATTCAAATGAATGAATTGAAACAGCCTGTAAATGTATATCAAAAGCAAATCGTTGGTTTACTACGAACAACAGTGAAATCACAGACACATAAAAACTATCGTAGCTGTATATCCTCGTTGCTATATTTTATATACGTCTCTATGTGCCGGTCTTTTTTCACGCCATAAATATCTGATATAGTGACCAATATGCCTGTCTCTTCGACATTTCCAAAAAACCTATTTAACACTGTGCCAAAAACTCGCATCGATGGCGACAGATTCATATAAGCATTCACCAAGGGAGGTATATTTTCGCCTCGCCCTCTTACCAACTTAGAAAGTATCTTGTAATCTTCCATGTACGAATTGCCTGTAAATTCTTTTGTCATACTCTCGAAGTCATGGTGAATTTTAGCATCCTCGCGAGCTTCTATAAGACCGTCTTTATCTCTGAAATATTTATCTAGAAATGCCATCAGATACAGCAGTGCCACTTCGTCAAAAGAGCGATACATGGTCATTTTACCAAGGAAGTACTTTATTTGAGGATGTTCTACAATCAAGGCCCCAAGCCCATCCCACAAGTTATCTAGAGCAAATAGAGCCTTTGCTCCAGCTTTGCTAGACTGATAGTCGGGCTGCACAAATGAACGTCCCAGCTCTATACACAAGGGCTCGTATTCATCGATATATTTCTTAGAAAATTTAAACAAGCGGTTTGTTGCTAGCATTCTTTCTCCTTCTTCATCTTTCGGAGCTTCGCTACAAACAATATATCTATATCCTCCCAGTATCTCAGCACCACTATCATCCCACACTATCAATTGCTTAAATGGCTTAGACTGCGTGTCAAATCTATCAATATCAGCGTCTTTCCCAGTCCCTCCTCCAGCAGCACGAAATGTAAGCTCTCGAAGTCTTCCAATTTCTAGCATCACGTTTGGAGAGTTGTGGTGAGTAACGACATATATATTGTTATTGCCTTTGTTGGTCTTACGCAACAACTTATCTGGCGTAAGCTCTTTTCTTAGCAACTTTCTATCTATAGGAGCTATTATCTTCTCCATAACACTCGATTTTATTTATAACAGAACAAAGTTATAAAAAAGACTAGACTTTATCGCTGTTTTGAAAATATATTAAACCCAGAATATGCATTAGTTCTCATGCCACGTGCTACAACGCCCTCAAAACAAAGGCGTTGTTAATTTTAAACGCAATGCACTGCGTCTCTACCTCACCGTAGCGGTTCACCAACACTCTTGTTTTATCGACCTTGAAGCACTCGCTACGACGTTCCAATGCATATACTGGGTTAGAACACATAACAATAGCGTAACAATCACTGATCGCTATTCGCTGAATAAACCTCTTCTCGAACGTACGCTGCCCATTGGTCTGGCGTTTTTCTATGACTAAAAGTTTCGAATGATATTGGCTCTCCAAAGGAAAGTTTTATATTGCCACCAGTCATTTTAAACATCTCCTTAGGCAAAAAAAGTAATTCTATATTCCAAGGTATTCCTAATCGCTTTCGTTTTAATGCCATATTATAGAAGAATTCAGAATTTTGAGCATCAACATGTAAGGGTATTACGTCGCGCTTGTACTTTTTTGCCTTCGTTATAAAATGCTTATTCCATGGTAAATCCTGAATTTTTCCGTTTATTTTCCGCGAGGCTAATCCAGCGGGAAATATGCATACAGGCTCGTCTGACGAATACAGCTCATCCAGCATTCTGACAGCATCCCGACTGTTTGCTCCATATTTGTTTATAGGCACGAATACGCCTCTCAGTTGTGGTATTTTTGTAAGAATGTCGTTAACCAAAAATTTACCTGCCCCAAAATATCTAGAAACTACATCAAAAATAAGCATCCCGTCTAAGCCTCCGAGAGGATGATTTGAAGCGATGATGTATCTTTTGTTTTTATCTATTTTGTCGAGCCCTGCAACGTCAGCATTAATTTTAAAATAGTCAAAAACGGCATTATGAGTAAACTCATTGCCGTAATCATATCGATACATTCGCAGTATATCATTAAGCTCCTTTATATGTAACTGTTTATCTAGCCATCGAAAAATTACATCGGGCATAAACTTGTAAAGTTGTGGGTTCTTTTCTTTAAAGACCTCTCTGAGATTGATAATTAGGAGTTCTCTTTCTTCTTTCAAATCTTCCATTATATGTAAATCTTAGTACAACAAAGTTAGTACTTTGAATAAGCAATATCAAATATGGCACAAATAAACTAAATTTGTGGGAGAAATATAATAGAGAGATGAGCACATTAAATATCTACAAAGCCTCGGCAGGCTCGGGGAAGACCTTCAGGCTAACATTAGAGTACATAAAACTGCTACTCCAAAATGAATACAGCTATCGCAATGTCCTTGCCGTGACCTTTACGAACAAAGCAACATCCGAGATGAAGCAGCGGGTTCTCAGCGTTCTAGACTCCCTTGCTAACAAGCCTGAGAAAAGTGGATACTCATCAATTATAGCACAAGAAACGGGACTGAGCAATACTGATATTCAGGCAAATGCTGAGAAAGCGTTACGCAGACTACTCCACGAATTTTCGTTTTTCAATATATCTACAATTGACAGTTTTTTTCAAAAAGTGCTACGAGCGTTTGGACGAGAACTTGGTTTGCATTCCTCTTTCGAGCTAGAGCTAAACAACAACGACATAAAAGATGAAGCAATAGATCGCATGCTCAATAAACTTGACAGTAACAAGCAAGTAAAAAAGTGGCTAAGCACATATGGGAAAGACAAAATTGACAAAGAGAAGACATGGAATATAAGAGAAGACCTATCCAGACTCACCGAAATTTTATTCAAAGATAACTTCAAGGTATTCAAAGATAATGACAAGAATAAAATCTTTGACAAAGATTTCATAGACGAATACGCAAAAGATCTAAAGCTCGTAATTTCTACTTTTGAAGATGATATTATTGCCAAGTGCAATAATTTGATAAGTTTGGTGAGAGCAAATGGCTTAGAACCGTTTGATTTTAAATATGGAAACAAAGGCGCGTTTTCCACAATAATGAAATTTCGAGATAAAAACTTTAGCGACGTAGGAAAACGCGCAATAAATGCCTGTAGTAATCCAGAATCGCTCTTGCCTGCAAAAAACAACACTGAAAAATATAACTCAGCATGCAATATTATTTCCGATGTGTCTACAACATTTTGCGATATCCTATCCTATTTTGATGATAACATTGCTCAATACAATTCGGCATCTGATATATACGCTCACATATACTTAATTGGTTTACTTTCTGACATAAATTCAGAGATAAAAGAAATATGTATTGAGAACAACGTGTTTCTGATTTCTGACACAGCGATGATTCTGCGAGAAATAATAAATGAAGATGAAACTCCATTCATCTACGAAAAACTCGGCTCTCACCTAAAACACTTTATGATAGACGAATTTCAGGATACATCACAGCTCCAATGGGACAATTTCTTACCTCTACTAAAGAACGGACTTAGCGAGGGTCACAACAGTCTGATTGTTGGCGACACCAAACAATCAATATATAGATGGCGAAATGGAGACTGGAAACTCCTTGAATACCACGCCTCTGACGATATACATCCTTTTAACCTTGATGTATATCACCTCAACAAAAACTGGCGAAGCAAACAAAACATTGTAAACTTCAACAACCATATGTATTCAAGTCTCAGAGAGTTAGTAAGAACAGAAGTAAGTGAGCTTGTTGGCGACATTTCCCAACAAGTACTTGACGCATACTCCGACTACCAGCAAATATCCTCTTCGACAGACTACACAAACAAAGGCTTCATATCAATAGATCTCGTAGACACAAGCAATAAGCCCGACAACTACAAAGCAAAAGACTGGGAGACTGAAGTGTCTCTTGAACTTCTTTTAAAACATATATTCAGTCTTCAAGACCGAGGACAGAAAGCTTCCGACATTGCAATATTAACACGTACAAATAAGGAAGCAACAATTATTGCCGAATTCCTTATTGGCAAACAAGCAGAGCACAAAACGTACAATCTAGATTTTACATCGATGGATGGCTTGACTCTCAGCAAATCTGTCGCCATCAAATTTATAATATCCTTTCTAAGACATCTTAACAGCCCGTCAGACGACACTCACAAGGCTTTATTGACCTATCTATATTACTCACACCTGAATAAAGACAAGACTCTAAAGGACGAAGACATCTTTGAGAATTTCAACAGTCTATTTAATGACATTGTCGATAGCTACGACGACACACCATCTATATCTCTACTAGAAACAATGGAATTTGTGAGTTCGCGATTTAGACTCAATGACATTTCAGGTTCGAAAGATTTTCTAGCTCAATTATTTGACGAGGTTATAAAATTTCAAAGACGCATAAACAATTCTCTTCCAGCATTTATAGAATGGTGGGACAACAAAGGACACAGCATAAATATTAGCATCCCCGACACTCATGACGCCATAAAAATACTGACCATACATAAATCAAAAGGACTAGAGTTTAAATCTGTAATACTCCCCTTCACTTCGTGGAGTATTATAAGCAACAGGTCTCGCGAAGAAATAATCTGGTGCAGGAGCGAAGAAGCCCCATACAATAGGTTAAACCAAAACCCTCAGCATTTTGGAAGCTACAAAAGACCAGGAATATTTAACAGCACTCTCTACCAAGAACTGACAGACAGATATATAGAGAATTTAAATATCTTGTATGTGGCAAGCACCAGAGCCGAAGACAATCTATTTATTATATCAACCGATATAAATACTCCAAGCATAGACAAAACTAACAACAGTACAGCTCTGTGGATAAAGAACATGTGCAAAACTATACCACTCACGACACAACAAGAAACTAAGGATAAGCACACCAATATATCTATTGGTAAAATAGCTCAATATCCTTGCAACAAGGACAATAAAGACAATAGTCTCGAAATTGAGAATAACTATTTTTCGCACTACACCGAAAAATTAAGGATACATGAGCAATCAAAGCTTTATTTTGTCGACCAAAAGCAAGGTGGAAAAAGGGAAATGGGTAATATTATGCACAAGATTTTGGAATCTGTTATAACTGCTAAAGACATTCCCAGATCAGTAGAAATAGCTGTATTAGAGGGATTTATTGAAAAAGAAATACAAACAGAATTGACAGAAACGTTGGTGAATTTTGTATCGAGAGCTGAATATAAAGAATATTTTGAAAGAGGCGCTAATGTGCTAACCGAAAGAGAAGTACTTTGTGGCAACAAGGGAATACAGCGCCCTGACCGTATTGTAATAAAAGACAATAAATGTACAGTTATCGATTTTAAATTTGGCAAGCCCGAAGCCAAGCATAAGAAACAAATTAAATACTACAAGCAAATACTTTCGGAGGCTTTGGGACTGCCTACAGAGGGTCTAATAATGTACTTCTAAAATCAGCAACTACAGCCGTCGCAACTACCGCCACCACAGTTATGGGAGCTTAATGCTATCAGTTCTTCGTCGGTAGCATCTCTTACTTTGATAATGTTTCCGCTGAAATGCAAATCCATGCCAGCCAGAGGATGATTAAAATCCATTACTATTTCATTATCGTTAACCTCTAGCACCTTGCCCGTCATGTGTTGTCCATCTTGTGTCATCATTGGTACAAAGCTACCTACAGAAATCAACTCTGCATCAAACTCACCATCTTGAACAAAGACCTCACGAGGGATTTCTACGACACTCTGCTCATTTCTGTTCCCATAGCTTTCATCGGGAGTTAGTACAAACTCAAAGTTATCGCCCGAAACCAAGCCCTCAAGTTTGCTTTCAAACTGCTCCAACATTCTACCACTTCCAAATATGAATTGCAATGGTGTTTGATTTTCAGTACTTTCTATAAGGTCTCCTTCAGCAGTGCCGTTTTTTAGAGTGTAAGAAAGGCTTACCATTTTGTTTTTTGCTATACTCATTGTTTTATTCGCTTGTAGCTGATGGTCAAAACTTTTTTAGCCAAGCAGCTGGTTAATTATAGGACAAAGTTACCAAAGATTAACAAGGAAAAAAAATCAGAGCTGAATTATCATCCAAGCAACACCAACACGTGTCTATATTCTCAAGTTATAAAATTCTTTATCAGTGATCCCACTTTGTCAGTTTCTATCAAAAAACCATCGTGTCCATATTTTGACTCCACCTTGCAAAAAGTAGAGTTTGGCATCAGCTCACTCATATATTCCTGGTCCTCTATAGGATAGAGCAAATCTGTATCGATTCCCATTACGAGCACTGGGATTTTTACATTTTTAAGAACCTTCTCAAGTCCGCCTCGCCCTCGCCCCACATTATGACTATCGGCAAGATAGGTCATTGTCATATAGGTATATGCATCGTAACGTTTTATCAACTTCTCGCCTTGATACTGTTGATATGAGCAAGCTCGATGACACAGCAGTTCATCGTCATTTTCGTCTTTTTGCGTGGCGTTATACGTATGTCCATTTCTATAACTCAACAAGGCTATTGCCCTGGCCACCTTTAAGCCTTGCAAGCCACCTCCAGGAATATTTTTGACATAGGACACATCGGATTTTATCGCCATACGCATGGTTTCGTTAAAAGCTATTGCCCAAGGACTTTGCTTTGCACTACATGCTCCTACAAATGCAGATTTTATCACATTTGGATGCATAACAGTATATTCCAAAGCTTGTTGACCACCTACAGAGCCTCCTACCACAGCTTCTATCTTGCTAATATTCAAATGATTTCGCAACATCTCATGACAATTTACTAGGTCTCGGATAGTGATTCTAGGAAAATCAGAAAACCATGCTATTCCAGTGTTGGGGTTTATAGACATTGCTCCAGTCGTACCATAACAAGAACCAAGTATATTGGCACAAACTACAAAATATTTGTCAGTGTCTATGGGCAAGCCCCTACCAACGATGTTAGGCCACCAACCCTCCACGTCAGAATTTGCGGTAAACGCATGACACACCCAAACTACATTATCCTTAGTATCAGACAATTTCCCCCATGTATGATATGCTATATCCACACATGGCAGAGTATCGCCCATCTCCAGTTGCAATGAATCTGCGTGTTTATAATATTTTATCATATGGTATATTACACCTTGTTTAGAGCCTGCTCAAAGTCGTAAATTATATCTTCAATATCTTCAATCCCTACCGACACTCTCAGCATTGTAGGCAATACCCCTGCCCCTTGTTGCTCTTTAGCACTAAGTTGCTGATGGGTAGTCATCGAAGGTTGAATTATCAAAGATTTCACATCTCCAACATTAGCAAGATGGCTTACAAGGTTCAGATTGTCGACCATTCGTTTTGCCGCATCCTGATCGCCTCTCACACAGAATGTAAGGATGCCTCCTGCACCTTTTGGAAAATATTTACATGCGCGTTCAAATTGAGGATCTTCTTCGAGGCCTGGGTAATTGACCGATGCTACTTTATCATGTTTAGCAAGCCAGCTCGCTAACTTCCAAGTATTCTCAACTTGCCTTTCCATTCTCAGAGAAAGAGTTTCCAGACCTTGTAAAAACAAAAAAGAGCTGAACGCAGAGTTTGAGGGGCCCATATCACGCAGGCTTTCAACACGAACTTTAATGCCAAAAGCGATATTACCTGTTGGTGAATTATCTCCAAATGCGTCCCAAAATCTCAATCCATGATATCCTTCGGAGGGCTCGGTAAATTGAGGGAACTTACCATTTGCCCAGTTAAAGTTTCCTGCGTCTATCACTACTCCTCCAATAGCAGTACCATGTCCGCCTATCCATTTGGTTGCAGACTCGACTACAATATTCGCTCCATGCTCAATTGGCCTAAACAAAAAGCCTCCAGCACCAAAGGTGTTATCCACAATGAGAGGAATATCATGCTTGCGCGCCACAGCTGCGATTTTGTCAAAATCAGGTATTTGCAAACCTGGATTTCCAATAGTTTCCATGTATATACCCTTTGTCTTGGCGTCAATAAGTCTATCAAACTCATCATCTTCGAGTGATTTTGTGAATTTCACTTGTATGCCGAGCCTCTTAAAAGAAACAGCGAACTGCGTGTGTGTACCACCATATAAATATGGAGAGCTAACAATATTATCACCTTGTCCACATAGGGTATTTATGGCAACAAACTGAGCTGCATGCCCAGATGCCACGGCAACAGCAATTTTCCCTCCTTCCAATGCAGCCATTCTTTTTTCGAAAACATCATTGGTAGGATTCATAATTCGAGAGTATATATTCCCAGACTCCTGAAGATTAAAAAGTCTTGCAGCATGGTCAGAATTATCAAAAACGTAAGATGTTGTCTGATAAATCGGTACAGCTCTTGATTTTGTGGAAGGATCTGGAGTTTGTCCTGCATGCACCTGCAAAGTATCAAATTTATATGTCATTTCTTTTAAATTAAATTATTTCTATAGCGTGTTGCTTATTACATTTATAATCTCGTCGCAATCGGCGTCATCAATGCATAAATACTGTACGGTAGAGACAATACCTGCCTCCATAAGTTTTATGGGTACACTTGTGCTATCTAATATTTTGAAGATGTCATCTCCGAAACTTTCTTGATGCCCAACCACTCCAACAAGGGTAATATTGTTGGTAATAGTCTTCTCGTTGACAGCCGTAAGCTCTAACTCATCAGTAATTTCTCTCACATCTTCAACATCTGCCCTATCTATCATTATATTGATACAAACCTGAGAAGTAACAACAGAGCGAATATTAATATCTTTTTCACTAAAGCTTCCTGTTACGCTCGCTAGTATTCCAGGCTTCAATCCTACTCCTGGTCCTTTTAGCGACAGGAGTGCAATTGGAGCAAGCCCGACGCACTTAACACCTTCCTTACTTGATGAATAGCTATTGGATATTTCAGTCGCTATTATATACTCTCCGACATCGTTAGGGATTAAAATCTCAATTGGTATATTTTTATCGTAAAGAGGCTCTACCACACGAGGATGCATGGACACTTGATTAAAATATGCCATTTCCGAGGCTTCCGAAAAATTCAGCTGCTCTACGAGCCTAGGACTCCCCCCCGCCTTCGGTGGGAAGGCATAAAACGGCGTATCCATTCCCCATAGTTCCAACTTTATTGCACCAGTCAGTTCTACCAATGCTGCGGCGGTATAATCGGCAGCACTCTGCCCCACTCTAGCCACCCTCCCATCTGCGGTGACACCATAAGAACCAGGCACCAACAGAATTTTCTCGTTTATGTTTCTAAATAATGGGGCGATGGCATTTGTTGTATCGATAGTTGCGTTTCCATATTCGTTTGTAACATGCAAAGGAATATGTTCTGGCTCGATTACATCAAGCTCGCAACCTGAGAGTTCCAAGGCTTTTTTCAGAAGATATGTCGTCATCCTTTCACTTTGGACAAGCATAAAATCATGAATATTGGCAGAGTAGTCTCTAGCAAGATAAACCCCTTTGAACATAGAGCAGAGCTCATCCAGAATAGGTTTTATTACATACAAGTCCTCGCAAATGGTCTGTTCTTTATATAGTTTACAGACTTCAGATACTACGTTTTCTGGATTTAATAATCTGTGCGAAATAGACTTCAATCCAGCTGAAATAATTTTACCAACTCCTCTAAACTCAGACACGACAACACAAATTTTCTCTTCATCCTTCTTGAGCTCAGAAGCAAAGTTGTCTACTAGACTCCGAGAAGCAAGTACTCCTCCATTTATACGTATTACTCGCATTTATTTTTCAGGTATTTATAATTTTATTTCTATTTGCCATGTGTCTCGCCAATTCAGTTTTAGTCTGTATGTAAAAGTCCAACACTTGCGTTAATAATGCACCTCCTTCGGGCTTGAGGGCGAATGCATAGGTTGCCCCTACTCAAACTCTCAATATACAGTACGGCAAGCCTTTATATTTAACTTTCTAGTCCACCCCTTCGACATTAAGGTTAATAATATCCCCATTTTGGATAGATACCGAAGAGACTTTGCTTGCATACAATGCTCCTTTTTCCATCAAAAGGAAAAATAAACCTTCTTCATGCATTTAGTTTCGGAAAGTTTGCGGAGCAAAGATACAGAAATCAATTTGAAAAGCCTTCCAATTTCTTGAATTTCAACCTACGCAAAAACTTAACTTTGAGTTGTCAATAAAAAATCTGACATTTACATCATAATACAAACACTAGGTGTCAATAAATTAATAATACAACACTAATATTCAATTATGGCTAAGATTCTAATCTTAAACAAGATAGATAAAGAAGGACTAAACTTATTGGAAGGCACTAGCTTTGAGGTCGGCGAGAATATAAAAGATGCAGAAGGCATTTTGGTTAGAAGTGCAAAGCTTCACGATATGGAGTTCTCGCCCAATCTGAAAGCCATTGCCCGAGCAGGAGCAGGCACAAACAATATCCCTACGGATAGGCTGACTGAAAAAGGAGTGGTAGTCTTCAACACTCCAGGGGCAAATGCAGAGGCAGTAAAAGAACTTGTCATATCAGGGCTTTTAATGGCATCACGAGGTATTGCCGAGTCGGTGCAATGGGCAAGCACCATCAAAGACAAGGGCGATGCAATACCATCACTTATAGAAGACTACAAGAAGAATTTCAAAGGTCAGGAAATAAGAAACCGCACATTAGGAGTTATCGGACTTGGAGCTATTGGACTATTGGTTGCAAATGCAGCCCAGGCGCTAGGAATGAAAGTAACAGGTTACGACCCTTACATATCAGTACAACACGCATGGCGACTAAGCCGAAACGTAAAAGCTGCAAAATCCTTAGATAATTTACTATCAAAATCCGAATACATAACTTTGCATGTCCCTCTGCTTGCAGGCACTCGACACACCGTCAGCAACGAGTTCATAAGTAAATGCAAGAATGGAGTGAAAATCCTAAACTTCTCAAGAGGCGAACTTGTGGACAACGTTGCTATGAGAACGGCACTCGAAAGTAATAAGGTTGCAAAATATATAACCGATTTTCCAAATAAAGAAACTCTCGCCATGGAAAGATGTGTCAACCTACCGCATCTTGGGGCGTCTACATCAGAATCGGAAACCAACTGTGCAATCATGGCAGTAGAGCAACTAAAAAACTACCTCGAGGATGGCAATATAAAAAACTCTGTCAACTTTCCAGATGCAGAACTTGAAAGAAATGGATATGCGAGGTTGGTAATTGCCAATAAAAACATTCCCAATATGGTTGGACAAATAACATCCGTATTGGCAAAAGACAATATAAACATAGAAAATATGCTTAACAAAAACAGGAATGATTTAGCATACAACATCATAGACATCGATCAAAAAGTTCTTAATAAGAAAATTATTGCCAAAATAAGAGAAATAGAAGGTGTGCTAATGGTAAGATTCATTCAGTAAGAAGGTATTTTATGGTGATACACTAAACGTCTTAATCTATAAATCATCTTATTACAATTTCCCGACCAAAGGGGAACAGGGCTATTCTCATCATTTTAAAATGCTGTAACCCCCAAGGTATGCCTATAATAGTAAGGCAAAGTACTAGCCCCCAAAACAAATGATTAATTATTATTGGAATTGCTCCTATAATAAACCAAATCAGCGTAAGTAACAAATACAAGCAACCATTAAACTCTTCTTTCCTCCTTACCTCTGCGCCAAATGGCCACAAGGCAATTGCAGCCAATTTAAAACACTGTAGCCCCCAAGGTATGCCAATAATAGTAAGGCACATGCCTACTCCAGATAGAAAATATGCTATTGATGTAGTTAGCCCACCAAAGATTAACCATATAAGGTTTAATAATAAATCCATATTCCTTAAATTATGCTGGCAAAGATACAATTTATTGGGTGAACACATAGGTTTACCCGATAAACTTTATAGTTGCAACTCTTGACTTTATGGACAGAAACTATCTAACAAATATGTGATTTTGCCAACTAGACAAAACTCAATGCAACATATTAAATATCAACAAAATGCGACGAGAGCACTAAAACAATAAACAGTTTTTTGCTTTTCATATTTGGAACAAAAAGTATAAAGTCTTATCTTTGCATCGCTTTTGAAGGAACAAAAGCATCTTTAAGTGTTGACTCAGTAGCTCAGTTGGTAGAGCACATCACTTTTAATGATGGGGTCCTGGGTTCGAGCCCCAGCTGAGTCACATACCAAAAAAGAACATAATTCTCATGTCCAAACATCTGATTTTATTTTTTGCAACATTAGTACTATGTAGTTGCTCCACTGACAAACTAGATAAAAAAGGCTTCCAAGTAAGTGAGATAGTGGAAGATGATGCTGGCGAGAAAATAGTGGGGCTAGCTATCGACTCGTTACAACTCGCCACACAACCCCGGAACGTACTGAGCACCTTTCACCCCGAACACCGACTAACACCTATCTACAAGGTGAACTACAACAAGCGAAACGGTCACTTCTGGGGATACAACAATTTTTATAGCTCTTGGGGAAGAAAGCTCCGGGAGGGCAACAATTGGAATTATAACTTTATGCCAGGCTTTTCAGCCGTGTATGGATATAATATGGTTAATGTGTCGCACTTCAACAATCGCACCAAAACAGAAAAGAAGTTATTCGATAGACCAGTATTGATTAGAACACTGTATTACCCGGCAGCAACGAAAGATACGCTGAATTTTGAACCCGTGAGTAGAAATTACTACATAGTGTCGGTGTATGACGAAGACACGAACCATGACGGCTTCATCAATGTTAACGACTTACGCCGATTGTATCTTTTCAACCTAGAGGGAGAAAAAAACCAACCGTTGATTCCAAAATCATATAACGTGACAAATTCAGAATACGACCCTGCCAACGACTTCATGTATATATTCGCCCGAAAAGACCAAAACAACAATGGACAGTTGGAGCAAGAAGAGCCTACAGAGATATTTTGGATTGACCTGAAAAACCCCAACAAGACTGGAAGACAGTATCACGAATAGGAGCTCAGACTTTCAATCTCCTTACTTCTTGCGGCAAATTCCAGCTAGTCTATAAGATTTAACACGGTTCTATCTTGCAGAGTATTGCCACTTTTAGCTACTATTATATTTTCGCCCTTGTTTAGTTTCACATCAAAATAGAAACGAGAGAGATTTGCATTGCTTGAAGTGGAGTATTTCGTTCCATTAACCCAAAGTTCAACACTGTCTTGGTTTGAATAGACCTTTATTGTCTGTTCTGACTTTTTTCTTTCGACAATTCTTCTTTCGGCAATATACACCATTGGCTTTTCTTTGTTCCAGTTTGCCTTGTAGAAGTAGAAAGCATCTTTTTTGACATTCCGATCAAACGATACGAGTCCTTTATCATTTTTACCAGGCACCTCGCCTTCGGTACGATGAGCGGCACCAAAATCAAATAAATTCCATATGAATGTCCCCCAAAGGAAAGGGCGCTTATTTATTTCTTCCCAATGCACTTCGTGGTATGCAGTTTGCCAGTTTTCAGGATGCCAATAGCTGTTCGCCACCGATTTTGTAAGCTCCTCCTGTTGGTGGTTTACACTCGCTCCTGCGCCGTATTCACTAATGCCTATTGGGGTATTGGGCATTTTTGCATGCACTGCGTCTGCCCACTTGCCTATACCTGCAAAATTGCCACCATACCATCCGTAGTAGGTGTTCCATGCAATAAGATTTGTAATTTCGTTCAACAATCCAGATTGATTACTGGCGGCTGTCGTAATTCTCGTCGGATCTTCATTTTTTGCTAATCTGTCCAGCTCTCTTACATATTCTACAGGGTTGTCCCCAGACTCTTTCAATTCATTGAACAGTCCCCAGAACAATATAGAAGGATGATTCATGTTCTGTCTAATCATCTCAATAAGTTGTTGCCTTCCATTCTCCTTAAAGCTCTCCATATCTACAAAGCCCTTATCAGCATATCCTCCTGGACCTACGAATGGTATTTCGCACCACACCATTATCCCTTTTTTGTCGCAAAGCTCATACATATAAGGATCGTGTGGATAATGAGACATTCTCAGCGCATTAGCTCCCATTTCCATCATAATACTAACATCCTCAGCGTGGTGAAATTTATTCAAAGCATTTCCTATTTCAGGTCTGTCCTGATGACGACAAACTCCCTTAAGCTGAATATGTTTACCGTTTAATGATACTCCGTCGTTTGGGTCTACATTGTAGTAACGCAGACCTAGGGGCTGCAACACTTCGTCTACAACATTGCTCCCTCTGAAGAGCTGAACCTTAACACTATACAGGTAAGCATCGGCGGTACTATTCCAGAGGTGAGGATTTCTAATTTCAAATGGAATTTCTACATCTTGCCCTCCACTTGTTACTTGAGATTTTGACAGCACTTCTTTTCCCAAAGCATCCAGTACTGTCAGTTTAACACTAACATCGTTTTTACCAAGCAATTTTATTTTTGTCCTCACTGTGGCATTTTGTTCATTCACCTCATCTTGAAAGACATACACCCCTTTTGAGCCGTAATCTAACAATGAGATACAATCATGCTCGCAAACATACAAATCTACATCTCTATACAAGCCTCCATAAAAATTAAAATCGCCAACAAGAGGCATTATATCCAACTGAGGGGCATTATTCACCTTAACGGTTATTGTATTCTTGGCTCCATGTTTCACGAAGGAACTGATCTCGAAAGTAAAAGCTGTATACCCACCTCTATGCTCGCCGACATGCTTACCATTGATGAAAACATTTGCAATCGAATTTGCACCTAAGAACCTGACAAAAAGTCTTTTTCCCTCCCACTCGTTCTTAATTTCTAATTCTTTTGTATAGACTCCTATGCCTCGATAATAATCCGTATTTCCGCCAAGAGCATCTTTTGTATTCCAAGTGTGAGGAAGATTTATATCTTCACTTACATTCTTTCTAACCTCATATCCAAATCTAAACTTCCAACCGAGGTTCAAACTTTGAACTTGTCTATTCGCATATCCATTTAGTGCAAAAGTGAGAAATAAAACAATCACACTGTACATCCTATTTCTTATAGTATACTTATTCATTATTCATCTTTCCTTAGCTTGTTTCTTTTTAAAATCCTTATGCTTCCCTCCAAAGATATCGTACTGACTAAAAACACATTCCAAAGGTCCATTAAACAACACTACTTTCTTAGACGGCTTAAGACCAATACTCTTGCTCGCCTCTTTGTTTGAACTTATTATGAACACCTTGCTTCCAACAAACTTATGTTTTATAGTCCGGCCAATCATTTCATAAATAGCATTGATGGCTCCAACTTTCAGCCTTTCGCCATACGGTGGATTAAGCATTACAACAGCACCTTTGATAGTTACCGTCTGAAACTCAGCAAAGTCTGTATTTACTAGGTTTATATCTCCAGATACAAATGCTCCTTTCATATTTGCAGACGCAATTTTTATTGCCTGTGGTGAGAAATCGGAAGCATAAATCTTACATTCCATATCTTTCTCCTCGTACTCTTCTGAAATATCCGTAAACAAATCAGCATCGAAATTAGACCAGTTCTCGAAAGCGAATTTATCTCTAAACACTCCTGGAGGCACGCCTTTGGCCATCAGAGCAGCCTCGATGCTAAATGTTCCAGACCCACACATAGGGTCGTAGAAATCAGTTTTCATATCCCAGCCTGACAGTTTAATCATTCCCGCTGCCAGCACTTCGTTTATTGGAGCCATGCTATTGGCTACTTTATACCCTCGTAGGTGTAAGGATTTTCCCGAGCTGTCTAGCAAAACCGTACACTTTTCTTTGGCGATATGAATGTTTATTATCACACTTGGGTTGTCCGTATCAACGTATGGGCGTTTAAGTTTTTCTTCGCGAAACTTATCAACAATCGCATCTTTGGCTCGTTGCGACACAAACATGCTATTATTAAAAACATTGCTATTGTGTATATTTGTACTTACCATTATGGATTTTGCAGGAAGAAACAATTTATGCCAAGCAATAGTTTTGTTTATATTATCGTACAAATCCTGCTGATTTATAATGTCGAATTCTGCAATTTTCCATAGAAAGCGCAAAGCTGTTCTAGAATAATAATTCACTCTATAGAGCGTTTCCAAATCGCAATCGAAAGATACACCTCTGGTAATTATTTCAACATTTGTCCCCCCCAGAGCAATAATCTCTTCTTTCATTACATTCTCAAGACCCGAAAACGTCTTTGCAATAATCTTTAAACTAGCTTTTTCTTTCATTACTAAATGAATAATTATAATAATTTACTGTTATGCAGGAGAAACAACTATTACTAGTTCTCCTTTTATTGATTTATACTTTTCGAAATGCTCTATGAGGTCTGCTAATTCTCCTGTAATTGTTTCCTCGTATATTTTAGTAAGTTCTCGGGACACACTCACCACCCTACCTTGAGTAAGATATTCTTGCAATTGGCACAATGTTTTCATTATACGATGTGGAGATTCGTACAGTACTGTTGTCCTGTCGGCATACTTCACTCTTTCGAACAAGGTATTTCTTCCTTTTTTATGAGGGATAAATCCTTCAAAAACAAACGTATCACAAGGCAAGCCTGAGCTTACCAAGGCTGGAATTAGAGCTGTTGCTCCTGGCAGAGTTTCCACTTTTATATTATTTTTTAATGCCTCTCTTACCAAGAGAAATCCTGGATCTGCAATTGCTGGTGTCCCTGCATCACTGATAAGTGCAACTTCGCCACTTGTCTTTATTGTATCTATTAACTCGTCTAGAACCTTGTGCTCATTAAACTTATGATAAGGTCTTAGTTTTGTCGATATTTCAAAATGCTTTAGCAATTTAGCAGAAACCCTTGTGTCTTCAGCAAGTATAAAATCCACAGATTTCAGAACATTCAAGGCTCTCAGAGTAATATCTTCAAGATTACCAATCGGCGTAGGAACAATAAAAAGCTTAGACATAATATGGTTTACAAAAAACGGCGTTTCACAATCTGCTGAAAATCAACCAATGCTGGCGTATCATCATCCCAAGTATATCTTTCTTGCAAGAATGCGAGTGCCTCATGAAAACCGCATTGAGCGTCAAGGGCTTCTATGCACTCTGAATATTTATCGATGTTGTTATCAAACAACTCCCTAACGAACATAAACTTATCGTTCAATGGCACTTCTTTTTTAAGACTCTTTATGGGAACATTTATCAAGTAATTATCTCCAGATTTATTACTATCTGTTTTTGTATCTTTAAAAACGGTATCCAACACTTTAATCTCCTCTTTCTTTGCCTCAAATATTGACTCTTCAACTTCCACAAATGGAATTTTAATAGGTTCTAATGAACTCTCACTTTTTTTCGCCATATCCCCTTGTGTCTCAGCAAGATTATCTTCACAACAATTTTCAGCATAAGCTTTAGAATTCTTTTCCACTCTGATATTTCTATCGAAAATATCTTCAGACGCAGATAATTCCTCTTCTCCTACAGCGGTTTCCCTCAACAGGTTTAAGCCATGCAAAAGCCCCTCGCACTTGCTTATTACTAAGTTCAAATATACAGGACTTCCACCGCCTTCAATGTTAATCCCTTCGATTAGGTCCATAAGCTCTGTGCTGTCCTTATTAATAATGGAATAGAGTTTCTTGAAGTTCATATTTTATATTTTGACACATAATCCTAAAATTGTCAAGTTTAACAATATGGATTTCAGTATCTAGCTAGCAATAACTACATATCATACTTCTAATTATGAGGAATGCAAGCCGCACTCTTTTTTAGAACCTGATTCCCACCACCAACGTCCACTTCTGAAATCTTCGTTTTCTTTTATGGCTCTGGTACATGGTTCGCATCCTATGCTAACAAAACCTTTATCGTGCAAAACATTATATGGCACGCTGTTCTTTTTCACATAGTCTAGAGTATCGTCCCAAGTATATTTTATTATTGGATTGAATTTTATTATTGAAAAGACTTTATCCCATTCAAAGAAGTTTAAATCGCAACGTGCAGGAGATTGTTCTGCCCTTAATCCTGTAATCCACACCTTATTCCCAGACAATGCTCTTCTCAATCCCTCAACTTTTCTAATTTTACAACATTCTTTTCTGTTATCCATGCTTTCGTAGAAACTAAATAGACCTTTTTCGTTCACCATTGTTTCTACCTGCGACTGATCGGGGAAGAATGTTTTTATCTTAATGCCGTACTGTTGCTGAGTTTTACTCATAGTCTTGTACGTCTCGGCAAATAAGCGACCTGTGTCTAATGTTGCAAATTTCACTAATTTTTTACTTTCAGAGCTCATAATCAGATCTGTTACAAGCTGATCTTCCAATCCAAAGCTAGTTGTGAAAACTACATCCTCAAACATAGCTACAACAGCGTCTATCAGAGCTGGCAGGTCGTCGCTTGCAGAGCACTTACTATTTAGTTCTTTTACAATTTCAATCATCAGGGGCAAAGATATAGCTATTTTTTTAATTCGGATGCTAATCCATCTTCTAAGAGAGAAAATTGCCATCTTGGGTTCCACGATGGAGTATGCTCACGATGCACTATTTCCCAGAATTTCTCAACAAGTTCGGGATGATCGGCAGACACGTCGTTCATCTCCTGGGGGTCTGCAGTTAGGCTATAAAGCTCG
This sequence comes from Bacteroidales bacterium, assembly GCA_047974415.1. Taxonomy (GTDB): domain Bacteria; phylum Bacteroidota; class Bacteroidia; order Bacteroidales; family Prolixibacteraceae; genus JBKEAJ01. The sequence continues at coordinate 36,134 of JBKECH010000162.1, forward strand.
ACATGTTTATTTCCTTTCTGCATTTGTCGGCAGACACCTTTCCAATTACCCATTCTGATTGCTATTTGTCCTTGCACCTCGTTAAATTCCCAATATAAAAAATCGTGTTCTTTTTGCACTCCTTTTTTTGTTATCGTAGGCAGAAAGCTAATACCATCAGTAAAAGTCTTAATCTGAGAACCTGTAAGTTCTGCCAATGTGGGCATCACATCATAGAAAGCTCCTACATGATTAGACACAGATGCGGAGTCTGTAACACCTGGGTACGACACTATTAGAGGCACCCTCAACCCTCCTTCATAAACAAAGCACTTCCCATATCCATATCCCGACCTGAAGTATTCTCCTGCTGATTTAAACCACTCGCTCTGGGTGCCTCCATTGAAGGTAGGACCGTTATCTGAGGAGATCATTATTATCGTATTATCATAAATACCTTCATCTTTCAATTTTTTCACCAATCGACCCACCCTTTCGTCTAGATATGTTATCATAGCAGCATAAGTAGCTCTAGGATAGCGACATGGGAAATAGCCCTTATTGCCAACATAAGGCTCTTCGTCGCCAAATTTCTTATGATAATAATCCACTAATCTCTTGGGAGCCTGCAATGGCACATGTGGCAAGGGCGAAGCCCAATACAGGAAGAATGGTTCAGACTTGGATTGCTCTACAAAACTAAGAAGATTATCGAACATCAAGTCAGGTGAATATTTCTGCAATGTGTACTTGTCGTAGCTCCTAACATCCATGGGATCTGCACCTTCACTGAGCTTTACGGTTGGGGCAACAGTGTCATTCCTGAGATAAACTCTTTCTTTATTTTCATATAAATGAAGTGGGTAGTAAGTATGTGCCTGACGCTGGCAATTATACCCAAAAAAATAGTCAAAGCCTACGTCGTTGGGGGTTCCCTTTGTCAATGGTGCTCCCAGGCCCCACTTACCTATAATTCCAGTTTTATATCCATTTTTTTTCAACATCGAGGCTATATTTTCTGTATAACTTGGTATGGGCCTTTGCCCTTCCAAGTTTTCGTCTTCTGCCATCGCTTCGTAGCTCCACACATCACCTCTTTCTGACCATTCATCGTTGCCTCTGACATAAGAGTGACCGAGGTGTTTACCCGTTAACAATACGCACCGAGACGGGGCACAAACAGGGGCTCCTGCATAAAAATTGGTAAACTTCATCCCTTCCGTAGCAAGTTTGTCAATATTAGGGGTTTCTATTTTATTTTGTCCGTAGCACCCTAATTCACCGTAACCCAAATCATCGGCGAGAATGAATATTATATTTGGTTTTGCTTGCTCCTTGTTGTCGAAGTCGCACGATGCGAATACAAGCATCAGTAAAAAACACAACATTAGACCTGCATAATCATTCAAGAAAGTCCACTTCATAATCTTTGAATTTTAATAGAAAGAGCAAAGTTAATGAATATCAGTGTCGATTAAAAGTTTTTTTAGAAAAAAAACGTAGTCCGTATATTCAGGCTTTCCTTTTTAAACCTAGAACATGCATTGAAACGACGTAGCGAGTGCTCCAAGCTCGATAAAACAAGTTTTTTGGTGATTGAGGCGTAGCTCCGCTACGACGAAGTAGAAACGCAATGTATTGCATTTAAAACTAACGACACCCTTGTTTTGAAGAGATTGGAGCATGCAGCAGGAGAGTTAATACATGTTTTGGGGTTAATATCAACAAGCAACTTAGATATAACAACAAAGGCACACATCCTTTTGGACTTCTTACACTTAGCTAGTACATCGCAGAAAGAGCACTAGCCGACAATGAATTATCGGCCAGTGCTCTTTTATAAGTCTAAACTAGAAAGTTAAATAGGCTCTATGTCGAATGTGGTGGGTAGACTTTAATGGAAAATAGAAAAAGTATTCGAATTGCAACACAAAAGAGCATTTTGGCGTAACGTTTCTTTAAACAGTTTTATCTTGGTAGAGGGTGTATCAAGCGCTTTCTTCGAAAAGTTTTGGCTTGATAGAGGGTGTATCAAGTGTTTTCTTCGAAAAGTTTTGGCTTGGTAGGCCTAATGATTTTTTAGTTTCCAAATCTCACCCACTCTATTCGAC
>JBKECH010000053.1:0-2149 GCA_047974415.1 Bacteroidales bacterium
AATACGCCAGCAAGTACAAATCCTAGCAGGAGGTAGTGAAAGATAATTACACCCATTTCGAGGTAGACTATTACGGAGTGGACAACGACGATTATGTTAACGGCGCAGGCTTCTGATGCGACGATGCTAGCCCACAGCTAAAATCCATTCCTAATGGCTGAGACACCTACGAAAAGTTACAGTATTATTACCATCCCGACCATTTGGGTTCTGCAAGCTACATCACGAACCTAGACGGCGAAGTAGTGCAGCATATTGAGTATGTGCCATTTGGCGAAGTCTTCTTGGAAGAACGAAATAATACTTGGAACACGCCTTTCTTGTTTAACGGCAAGGAGTATGACAGTGAGACTGGGCTGTATTATTATGGGGCTAGGTATTATAATCCGAGAGTGAGCGTGTGGTATGGGGTTGATCCATTGGGGGAGAAGTATCCAGCGCATAGTCCGTATTGTTATACGATGAATAATCCCATCATGTTGGTGGATCCGGATGGGAGGGTAGTGGACGATTATTTTAATACACATGGAAAATACTTAGGTTCAGATGATGTAGAGACAGATAATGTAAAGATAATTAGCCAAAATAATTGGGATGCAAATAAAACTGTTGATGACGATGGTGCAGAATCAATAAAACATGCAATAGGAAATGTAAATTCTACTAATTTTTCAGAATCTAATTTATCCGAAAGTGCAACTTTGAAAGTATACGACCATTACAACCCAACAGCCCTTGAGTTGGTTGCGCATGATAAAGAAACAGGCGCTGCGGGTTTAACTTTAAACACTGTAAGAAAAAATGGGGTAGTTATTCAAAAAATAAAGGTGAAGATTGAGGGAAATAAGGGTAGTTTGAAACTAGCCGACCATGCGAATGAAATTACAAATTCCTTTATTCATGAGAAAAGACATTATGATGACACAAAAACATTAGGTGTTGATAGACAGGCTGCTACCCCCAGTGAGATTAGAGAGCAAAGAGCTATTGCAACTCAAATGAAACATGAGTCTTTTGTTAAGACAAGACCTTCTTTTCAGCGAGCAGTTAAAAGATATGGGGCTACGTATGGTATGTTATTCCCTATAGAGTCATTACCTGCAAAAATAAACGTCAATTAAATATACTTCATGAAAATAAGTGCATTAGCGATTGTGCTGTTAATTACAAGTATTACTCATGGATATTCCCAAAATGTTTCGTTAGAGATAAAGGAGCTTGTAGTAGGTCATATTACTGTTAATTCTAATGATGATTGTTTTGATTCAGATGATTCCGATGGTCCATATATTAGTCTGAGTTGTGAATTAATCAACATGAATAATTCTGATTTTAGTATATTTCCATCAAGATCTGATATTGAGATTACGTTCAATTATGAAGGAGCTGAATATAGAGGAAATCCAATGTGGATATTACCTTTTTTGGATGAAAAGGAAGAAGTTGTATCTATTAAGGTTGGAGAAACCATTGATTTTATGATTAGCACATATTTATTATTAGGTACTCCTTTATGGTCAGAGAGGAAATCTGACTATACAGATATCTTATTGCAGATTTTACCAACCATACGGGTTAATTATAAATGTGCAAATATCGATTGTTACTCGACTAGAATTAGGAATGTAGTGCTTCTAGATTAGTAACGCTCCAAGCACATTGTCTCATGTGGTAATGGTTCAGATATGTTGAATGGTAATAAATAAAATGTATTATATTTGCAAATGAGCGACTTATGCTTTTGGGTAAGTTGCTCATTTAAGTATGCTAGAACATCACGAATGTATTTTTAATAGCTGAGACCATATCAGTAGATAATCAAAAATGGAATGCAAGCAACCACTGGTAACGATAAAACAGCGAGCTACACACTAGCAATGCAATACGATAATATGCACAATATCACAAGTAAAAAGCAGCATATTACCCAAACCGACATTGCCTTTGAAGGCGACTTGTTGGCAGGTTGCGAATTGGAGTATAACTACTCAACAGATAAGCCACACCAGTTAAGTACTATTGTTGATAATAATTACCGTACAGCTGATTCAACGGCAGTTGTGGCAAGCACTAAAAACCTCTCTGATGCCTACCACTACGACAACAACGGAAATCTCATTTATGTGAATACCTCCGATTCTGTTCAGTC